>JBCCRV010000010.1:0-26225 GCA_039201085.1 Myxococcota bacterium
CACCACAGGAGTTTTGATCGATTGAGTGTGGATGATCGGCATCGAGGTTGGCGGGCGTCTGACGCAGGACACGCCGACGCGTATTCAAGGAGGAGGGCCACCGAGATCGGTGGCGAGGGCCGCACTCAATCGGTCAAAACGCCTGTGGTGAGGTACTAGAGCGGCTGCGCGTTTGCGAGCGCGTGTTCCGCCAGTCCGCGCTCAAAGGCCCGGGCGAAGTTCGCGCGTGGGCACCGGCGGCGGCGTGCCTTCGAGGGCGCCGGCGATGCGAAGCCGCTCTTGCAGCGCGATCGACGTGAAACGAAGGCCCATCGCGTAGCCCGGGTCGTTTGGGCGCCACCCTTCGATGACGCGCGCCACGACGGCTTCGGCGTCGACGTACTCGCCGTCGAGCTCGAAGCTGAGCATGACCGGCTCGCCGGCGCTCACTTCAGCGTCAGCGGCGACCATCGCGCCATGGGGCGAGAGATCGAGAATCCGGTCTCCGAGCAGGCGAAAGCCCTCCAGGCCCACGGCCTGGCAGGTCGTGCGACGGGCGCGTCGAAGGATTCGGCGGCGACGGCGGGGGGCAGGAAAACGCTTCTTAGCAACGCGAGGCATGGGGGGTCTCCGGACGTCCAGGAACAACGTGGGTTGATGTAGGACAAGAACTTACCCGAGTGGTCGGCGTCGACAAAAAAAGCTGCGCGTTGCCTGCTCGCGCGCTTCCCAATCCGGCGTCGCCGCCCGTCATTCCGGCGTTGAGGCGTCGCCCGTCATTCCGGCGTTGAGGCGTCGCCCGTCAACCGCAGGTGCGGCACGGCCGCGTCGTTGCGCAGAGCAACGAGCTCGGCGACCACACTGGCCGCGATCTCGCCGGGGCTCGCACCACCGATGGGCAGGCCCACGGGGGCGTACACGCGGCTCAGATCGGGCAGCGCTTCGCCTACGGCGATGCGCTTGAGAATTTGAAGCACCTTTCGCTTCGACCCGATGAGCCCGATGTAGCGATGCGGACCGCGGCCGTAGTGGTTCAAGCAGCGTTCGTCGATGTGGTGGTCGTGCGTGCTGATGAGCAGCCAGTCGCTCCGTGAGACGTCGAGCTCATCGGCGGCTTCGACGGGTTCGGCCACGATACGCTTCGCATCTGGAAAGCGCTCTACGGAGCAGAGCAGTTCGCGGTCGTCCACAACGCAAACGCGAAAACCCGCGAGATGGGCCATCGGCGCGACCTTTTCGGCGACGTGACCGGCGCCGAAAATGACCAAACGCGGCTTGCCTTCGACGCGTTCGATGAAGAACGCCATGCGGCCACCGCAGCACATTCCGAGGTCCTTGCCGAGGTCCAGATGCAGCGTACGCGCCGTGCCCCGCGACCGGCACGCCTGAAGCTCGTCGAGCACGCGCGCTTCCACGGCGCCGCCGCCCACCGTGCCCACGGTCTCGTCCTTGTCCGTCAGCAGCAGGCGCGCGCCGGCCACCTGCGGCGTCGATCCCGATGCCCCGATCACCGTGGCCATTGCGCCGCTGTGCCCCGCGCGAACGAGCGCCGCAGCGCGCTCCATAACCGGGAGAAAATCGCTCATCGCTCAGAATGTGGAACGGGCGCCTTCGAGGCCAAAGCCGAGGAGCTCCATGCGATGTTCGCCGGCCCGGTCCTCCAGACGAACGATGCCCGTAAGGGGCACGGCGCTGTGCCGCGCAACGACCACGCTCACGGCCTGCGGACCCAGCGAGAGATCGGCCTCGCTTTCGACGCTCTCGGGAAAGACGCCCGCCGTGACCTCGATGTCGTTTGGCACGCCGGCGAGCTCTTCAGGAAAGAGGAGGCCGAGCCACTGGGCCATCGCGGGCGCCATGCTCGGTAAGATGCGCGGGGGAATCTCCTGCACTTGGCCGTCCTGCTTGAAGCTCAACGCAAGCAGCTCCGGCTCCTGGCCGCTGCGTGGGCGCACGTGCATTCGAATGAGCCGTGCGCCCGTTCGCCGCCGGTCTTCGACCTCCACCCAAAAGCCGCCCGCCTCCCGATCGACGAGGGCGTAGCGAACGGTCGAGCGTCCGCCGTTGCGCCACCGAATGCCGTAGCGAACCCATTGGCCGATCGCCGGTTCGATCGGGTGACCGGAGTTCGCAGCGAAGCGCTGCGCGGGTTCGCTTGGCGTGGGGGGCGCTTCGGGCTCGGCGCGCGTCGGTCCAGCCTGTGTCGGTCCAGCCTGTGTCGGTCCAGCCTGTGTCGGTCCAGCCTGTGTCGGTCCAGCCTGTGTCGGTACGGCGGTTCGTTCGGGCGCCATTGTCGACGTCTCGGACTCGGTGCCTTCGGCGCTTTCAGCGCTTTCTGGGTCGCCCGTCGAAGTTGGCGTGGTCTCCTCGGCGCCGCATGCGGCGATGAACCCGCAGAGGGCGAACGCGGCGTAACGGCTGCCGGCTCTCCGCACGCTTTGAGGCTTCTCTTCACCCATCGTTCAGCCTTAGCACGCGCTTTGAGGCCGGGCCGCTGCCCCTCACCGGGCGAAGAAATTCCCTCGCGCCCCGCGCAGGAGCGCTAGCCTCCGGCCATGAGTGCTTTTCTCGATGCCGTGAACGGACGCCCCGCCAGCCACACGCCAATCTGGCTGATGCGACAAGCCGGTCGCTATCAGGCGTCTTACCAGGCCATTCGATCGAAGGTGAGTTTTCTCGAGCTCTGTCGCACACCCGAGCTCGCCTGCCAGGTGACCGTGGACGCCGTCGACCAACTCGGCGTCGACGCGGCCATCATCTTTGCGGATATCCTGCTCATCCTTGAGCCCCTCGGCATTCCCTTTGGCTTCGACAAGGGGCACGGGCCGCGCATCTACGATCCTATTCGCTCGACGAAGCAGATCGACGAACTGGCGGAATCGATCGATCCCGTGGCCAGCCTTGGTTATGTGATGGACGCCATCAAGCTCGCCCGCAGTGCTCTTTCCGTGCCGCTCATCGGCTTTGCCGGCGCGCCGTTCACCCTTGCAAGCTACGCGATCGAAGGCGGCGGGTCGAAGAACTACTACGAAGCCAAGAAGACGATGTTCGGCGACGAAGGCGCGTGGAACGTGCTGATGGAGAAGCTCTCCACGGCCCTCGGCGCCTACCTGAACGCGCAGATCGACGCGGGTGCGCAGGTGATTCAGCTCTTCGACAGCTGGGTTGGCTGCCTTTCGCCGGGCGACTACCGCCGCTACGTGCTCCCGCATACGAAGCGGGTCTTCGAGGCGATCGCCGGGCGGGTGCCCACGATTCACTTCGGCACGGGCAACCCCGCGCTCAACGATGTGATGAAGGAAGCCGGTGGCGACGTCCTCGGCCTCGACTGGCGCGTTGACCTGGCCGATGAATGGACGCGCCTTGGCGGACCGGAGGCGACGGCGATTCAAGGCAACCTGGAACCGGCCATGCTGCTGGCGCCCATCGAAGTCATGAAGGCACGGGCCATCGAAGTGCTCGACAAGGCCGCCGGTCGCCCGGGTCATGTGTTCAACCTGGGCCACGGCATCATGCCGCAGACGACCGTCGACCAAGTGCGCGCCCTCGTCGAGTGCGTGCATGAGCACGGCGCCCGCAAGTAGGGTGAAGGGGGGCGCATGCGCGTAGCCATCGTGGGTGGAGGCATCTCAGGACTCAGCGCCGCGCGCCGCGCGCGCGAGCTGGGCGGTGAAGCCGTGGTTTTCGAGCAAGGTCCACGAGCCGGCGGCATGCTTCGCACCGAACGGGTCGACGGTTTTGTGATCGAACGCGGACCCGATTCGATTCTCACGACAAAGCCCGCTGCGCTCGAGGCGGCTGAAGCGCTTGGCCTTGCTCCGCGCATCGTGCGCACGGCGATTCGCGGGGCCCACGTCGTTCGCGCGGGGGCGCTTGTGCCCGTGCCAAAGGGCTTTCAGCTCGTGGCGCCGGCGGACCTCGACGCCCTCGAGCGCTCGGGACTGATGAGCGCCGCGGGCATGGCGCGCGTGCGTGAAGAGCCAAACGTGGCGCCGCGTGATGCGTCCGTTGAAGACGAGTCGCTCGGTTCGTTTGTGCGGCGCCGGTTCGGCGAAGAGCTGCTCACCCGTTTGGCTCAGCCGATGGCGGGGGGCATTTACGGTGCCGACCCAGACAAGCTCAGCTTGCGCGCCACCATGCCGCGCTTCTTGGATATGGAGCTCGCGCACGGCAGCGTGATCCGGGCCCTTCAAGCAACGGCGGCGGGGGGCGCGGCGGATGCGCAGGGCGCGCGCTACGGGCTCTTCATCTCCTTTGATACGGGTATCGGTACGCTTGCCGAAGCGCTGGTGAGCGACGTGCAGTCCGGTGAGCGCACCGAGCTGCGGCTGGATGCGGCGGTGAAGAACTGCCGCCGCGTGGGCGGCCACTATGAGGTCATGGGTGAGCGTTTCGACGGGCTTGTCGTTGCGCTTCAGGGCTGGCGCGCCGCTGCCCTCGTCAGTGACTTCGGCGCCGAGCTCGCCCAAGCGCTGGCTGCGATTCCCTTCGGCAGCGGTGCGATCGTCACCTTCGGCTTGGATGAATCGCAGCTGGATAAGCCGCTGGACGCCGCGGGCTTCGTGGTGCCCGCGGCCGAAGGCCGGGAGATCATGGCCAGCACCTACTCAAGCGCAAAGTGGGCGGGTCGCGCTCCGGCGGGCAAGGCGCTTCTCCGTGCCTTTCTCGGCGGTCATACGCACGGCCACGTCGCCGAGTGGGACGATGCGCGCCTGCAGGCGGTGGCTTGGCGGAACCTCCGCGAACTGGTGGGCATTAAGGGGGAGCCGGAGCTCGTGCGCGTCGACCGATGGCGCCGCGTCATGCCCCGCTACCACGTAGACCATCTGCGCCGCATCGAGGCCATCGAACGCATGGTCAGTGAGTATCCGGCCTTTTCCCTAGCGGGCAACTCGTACCGAGGCGTGGGCATTCCAGACAGCATTCGCTCCGGTCAGCGGGCCGCGGACCAGGTGTTCGCGGCCGCAGGGTAGTTTTCGAAAGACTCCGCGTTCTGCGTTCCGCATCCCGCTTCCCGCGCTCTGCATCCTGCTGCCCGCTTCCCGCGTCCCGCTTCCCGTCTCCCGCGTTCTGCCTCCCGCTTCCTGCGTCGTGCTTCGAGCATTCAGCGTCGTACGATGTACACCGTGCGTTCAGCGGCGAGCGTTCAGCGTCGTTCTCCGCGCGTCCAGCATCGTTCTCCGCGCGTCCAGCGTTCTGCGTCGTGCGATGTGCTCCGTGCATTCTGCGGCGCGCGTCCAGCGTCGTTCTCCGCGCGTCCAGCATCGTTCTCCGCGCGTCCAGCGTCCAGCGTTCTGCGGCGAGCGTTCTGCGTCCAGCGTCGTGCTCCGTGCGTTCAGCGTCGTGCGATGTGCACCGTGCGCGTCCAGCGCGAGCGCCCGAATGCCGTCAGATATGCACCGTCAAGTGCGCCTGACCGCGCACCTGGAGTCCAACGGCGCGGCCTTCTTCGGTGAAGTCAAAGCTCGTCGCGCCAGCGACGTCTACGCCTTCGCGGGAAAGGCTGACCACGCCGACGTCCACGCCGGCGCCAAAGGAGAAGTTGCGGTGCACGCGAATGTCGATGCCAGCACCAATGGCGGCTCGTAGACCGCGAATGTTGGCGTCGTTCGACACTCCCTGAAAGTCGTCCGTTATCCACGCGTAGCCAAAGGCAAGGCGCACGAAGGGCTGCACGACCGGGATCGGAATGTGCACGGCGAACTCGAGGTCTGCGTCATTGACGCGAAAGTCGCCGTGGCTCGCGTGGTTGTACTGAAGGCCGAGCGTAAAGACCAGGAAGCGGAAGCCCGCGGCCCCGCCAATAAACGGGCCCGTGCCCGACGTCGACGCGACTTCCGGTAGGAACTCGTCGTCGTCGAGGCTCAGCAGATTGGCGTAGGCCACGCCGCCCTGAAGCCGTAGGTAGATGAGCGTGTCGTCTTCATCGTCGTCCGCCCGCGCGGACGATGGGGCGAAGCTCAAGGCGACCACCGCGAGGGCGAACGCTACGTGGCGACCCAGCTTGGCAAGGGTGCCCTTCGCGCGCGGCGCGGCCATCAGGAGCGCTCTTCCGAGGCGCGTTCCGGTGTCCCATGGTAGTCCGGCGGCGCGTCGGCGATCAGGTATTCGCCGCCGAGCCATGCGCCCAGGTCGACGGCGCGGCAGCGCGGTGAGCAAAAGGGATGGGTTTCCGTGCGCCCTTCGAGGCGCTTTCCGCAGATCGGACAGTTCGAAGCCATGGTCATGAGCGTAGCGCGGGGCCCGGCGGAGGGCGAGCGGCGCCGCAGCACCGCCTTTCTCAGGTAGGCTCGCGGGCATGGCGCAGCTGCAAGCGGGGAAGGGCACGGTGGAGCCGGCGACCTTCACGGTGCAGGACCACCGGGTGTGCCTGCTGCACGACGGCGCGCAGTGCTACCCCGCCATGCTCTCGGCGATTGCCGCCGCCGAACGCGAAGTGTTCATGGAGATGTACTGGTTCGGCTCCGATCGCGCGGGTTGGTCGTTCGCCGAAGCCATGATCGAGCGCGCCCGCGCCGGCGTGGACGTACGGCTGCTCTACGATGCGATCGGAAGCATCGACGCCGACGGGGAGATCTTTGACGCGATGTGTGCGGCCGGGGTGCGCGTGCTCCAATACAACCCGATCGCGCCCTGGCGCCGCCGCTTTCGGCTCGATCGGCTCGGTCGCCGCACCCATCGGAAGATCCTCGTCGTCGACGGGCGCGTTGGCTTCACCGGCGGCGTGAACATTGGCGATCCATGGTTGCCGGTCGGCCAAGGCGGGCAGGGCTGGCGCGACGATATGGTCCGCATCGTCGGGCCCGCCGCCACCACCCTTCGCGGCGTGATCCGCCACGGCTGGCGGCAGATGGAAAAGGGCGAGGAGGCCGATGAAGTCTCACCGCCCGCCCGGCTTCTCGGGCCCGGCGAAGGGCACGGCGTGCGTATCTTGGCCAACCGCTACTACGGCAAGGCGCGCGCCATTCGCGCCCACTTCCTGCGCCGCATTCGCGGTGCCAAGCGAAACGTCTACATCTCGAACAGCTACTTTCTGCCGGACCGGACCGTTCGATGGGCCCTGGCGCGCGCCGCGAAACGGGGCGTCGACGTTCGACTGCTCATTCCGGCAAGGAGTGACGTCGCCGCCGTGCACTACGCCACCCGCAAGATGTTTCCGTGGTTGCTGAAGCGCGGTATCGCCATCTACGCGTGGCTCCCCAGCGTGCTGCATTCGAAGACGGCGATGGTCGATGGGCGCTGGTGTACGGTGGGAACGTACAACCTCGACTACCTTTCATGGCGCTCCAACCTCGAGGTGACCGCCAGCATCGAGGACGACGCGGTCTCGCAGGCCCTTGAAACGCGCTTTCTTCAGGATTTGACCCAAGCTCAGCGTGTGGACGGCGCTCTACTGCGCGAGGAGCCTTGGTATTCACGCCTTCTGGCGAACTTTTTTTGGCCCTTTCGAAAGTTCCTTTAGAGCGCATCCTCAAGATCCCCGCGGCCAGGTTCCGCAACCCACCTTTACCAAAACGCCCGCCAAATCGCGTACGCTTGCTGCCCATGAAACTCCGATCGCTGACCCCGAGCTTGCTCGTTCTCTTGGCTTCCTGTGGCCCGGCCACCGTTCTCGAGCCCCGCTACGTTGCCGTGCACAACACCTTGAGCGCCATGGGCTTCGCCCAAACGGGAACGATCACCGAAGGTTCGCTTCCCGAGGGCGGCGAAGTCGAGACGGAAGTCGAGCTCGTCGAGGGCGAGTGCTACGCCTTCCTCGCCCTTGCGTCGCGCGGTCTCGACGATGTGGACGTGCGCGTGTACGACGGCGAAGAAGAGCTCGCGCGGGATGTCACCCACGATGCCCAAGCTTCCGCGCGGGTGTGCCCGCCGCGCACGGACCGCTATCGCGTGGTGTTGAGCGCCGTGGATGGCGGCGGCAGCTACCTTCTCAGCTCCTGGTCCGGCGGCACGGCCCGACGCGTCGCGCGCGCGAGTAGCGGCGGCGAGCAGGGCGGGGAAGCGCTAGAGCTCGGCGGAACGGTCAGCGGTTCGACGGCAGGCGGGGAGACGCTGCGCACGCCTGGCTGCGTGGGCGGCAACTCGCCGGAGCGGGTGCACGCGCTCGAGATCACCGAACGCGCGCAGGTGAGCATTCGCTTGGAATCGACCTACGATGCGGTGCTCTACCTGACGACCGAATACGCTCCGTCGGAGGAGCTCGCCTGCAACGACGACGACGGCGACACGTCGCGTTCGCGCGTTGATGTGACCCTCGAGCCAGGGACCTACTACGTGGTCGTCGACGGCTACGGCGACAACAACGCGGGCAGCTACACGCTGCGCGCCGAGCAGGTCGTGATGCAGGACCTCGCGACGGTTTGCCAAGCGGCCCGTCCGCTGATTCCGGGGCAGCCGGTAACGGACGACACCACCGGCGTGCCCGGCTACTTCGGTTCAACTTGCGCGGGGAGTTCGGGCGGTTCGGACCACGTTTACCAGCTGGACATTGCGCAGCGTTCGCGCGTACGGCTCTTTCAGCAGACGAACCAGCACGACGGGAGCCTCTACATGCGCTCGTCCTGTGAGGTGCCGAGCTCGGAAATCGCCTGCGACGACGACTTTGCCAGCACGGCCCAATCGCTCGTCACCACCGTCGTTGGACCGGGCACCTACTTTGTGTACTCGGACGGCTACGGCACGAACTCCGGCAACGCCGGTCCGTACACGCTGACGGCGGACGTGGCGCCCGCCAGTGGCGGCGGCGCCAACGCCGATACGTGCGCGAACGCCGGCAGCGCCCCGAACGGTCCCTTCGATATCGACACCTTCGCTGCGGGCGATGAACTCATGGGAAGCTGCGGCGGGCAAGGCGCGCCGGACGTCGTCTACAACTTCACCTTGAGCGGTCGTTCGCGCGTCCGCATCAACTTGAACAACCCCCAGTTCGACGGCGCCATGTACATTCAGAGCCAGTGCGGCGACGCGTCCACCGAGCGCTTCTGCGCCGCGATCACGCGGGGGCAGACCGGCGGTGGCGCGATGAACCCGCGGACCGGTCAGATGACGCCGTACAGCGTTGATCTCGATCCTGGTACCTACTCGCTGGTACTCGATGGGCAGCGGCCCGAGTCCTTTGGCTCGGCCCAGGTCAGCCTGGATATCTTTGACATTGCGGCGCAGCGCCGGCTTTGCCAGCGGGCGCCCATGCTTCGCTCCGGTCGGTCCGTGTCCGGCACCACCGCGGGCGAGCGCAACTCCTTCGAAGCCACCTGCGCAGGCAACGCCGCCAGCGGTGACCGCGTGTATCGCATTCGACTGACGCGGCGCTCGGACATCGACCTTCGGCTTCAGGGTTCGCACGACGCGGCCCTGCACATTCGCCGCGACTGCCAGGATTCGACGACGGAGCTGGCGTGCAACGACGACGACGGACAGGCCACGAACTCGCGCATCACTACGACCCTTGATCGCGGTACGTACTACGTGGTGGTCGACGGTTTCAGCAGCGGCAACGAAGGCACGTTCACCCTCAACTACGAAACGGGCTCGCCGGGATCACTCATGCGGCCGGTGCAGCAGCCTCCCAACGTCGTACCCCAACCGCGCCCCTGGGTACCCTGACCCGCGCTCGCGCCGGTGGCGAACGGTCAGCTCTCGAGCTGGCCGTTTTGCTTAGGGACAGGGTTCGGCGGCGCGCAAAGGTCAGGACCGCCATTTCGCCCGCGCCCCTCGTCGCTCCTCACGTCTCAGGCCTCACGCCTCACTCTCGTACTTCACTCGGCACGCTCGTGCTTCCGAGAGCATGGGTGAATGGCTACGAGGGTGGAGGTTGAAGAGTGCGCGTGCGTGTGGAGGGTGGAGGTTGAAGAGTGCGCGTGCGTGTGGAGCGTGGAGCGTGGAGCGTGGAGCGTGCGTGTGCGCGTGGAGGGTGAAGAGTGCGCGTGGAGGGTGAAGAGTGCGCGCGTGCGTGTGTAGAGCGAGCGCTTGGGAGCATGCGCAAGTCGATGCTGCATCTTAGTTCACCACGGCGGCGCCCAATCGATCGGCTCGGCGGGGGCCGTGACGCTTGCTTCCGTTGGGCAAGCGTCACGGATGCCCGCGTCGGCCGCCCTGACCCCAACGGTGCTGACCGTACCGACTTCGGCGATGCCAAGGTCGGGCACTCCGGCGTCGGCGAAAACCTGCGCGCTTTCTTCGGGAACGGAAGGCGCCACCGCAGGCCGGGGAGCGGGTTCAGGGGGCGCCGCCGCTGGCCGTGTGCTGGCGACAAACGGTCCGTTCTGCGTCCGCGACGCGATCACATCGCGAATCGCCGTGGACGCTGCGGCGACGAGGTTCTGCTCGCCGTCGAGTTCGGCCAGGGCCACGCGAAGTCGCTCGTCTTCCTCGGCTTCTGGCGCATAGCGGGAGCGCTGGCCGGGCTGGCTCTCATCGACCCAGAACGAGCTTCGGCGTCGCACGTCGACGTGGGTGAAGGTGCTGTGCGGGTAAAAGCCGACGCCCGTTTCCGGAAGGGTGCGCGCGAAGGCCGCCACGCGGGCGCGGTGTACGCCTTCGACGCGAATGTCGAGGGCCTCGGCGTGATGGTGGCGCGAGCCGACGCGTGCGCCAGCACGGTAGCCGGACACGACCTCAATGGCGTGGCCGGGGAAGTGGTCGGCGATGGCCTGCAGCCGCTGGAGAAGACGCGGATCGAAACGGGCGATGCCTTCGGCGACATGTTCATGATTGTCGCTGGGGGGTGCATCGACGTGCGTACCGCGCGGGCGCATGAGAACGCTGAAACGGTCGAGGATGGCTTGGTTCGGCTCTCCATCGCAGGTGACCAGTGAGAGCTGCGCTGCTTCGCGCGAGCGTCCGTGAAAGCTCAGCGCGACGGGCGTGCGCAAACCATCGATGCAGCGCCCGTGGTTTGCCAGGGACGATTCGGGCGCCGCAAAGCAGAGGGCAAGCAGGGCGACGCAAACGGCGATGCCGCGGCGCCGGCGTCGCTGCCGACGGCGGCGCGAGGCCTTCCGCCGCTCCGCCATGCCGGGCGGTGGACCGCCCGATCGCGTTCGCCGGTCGCCCTTGCGTCGATCGCCGCGACGGGGATCGTCGGCGGGGGCTGGCCGCCTACGACGCGGAAATCCCTTGGTTTTTGGCGCGTCGAGGTCCGGGCCGGGACGACGCTGAGCGGGGCGCGGCACCGAGCCATGGGCGCCGTCGGGCGCACCCGCGTCAGTGTTGTACGTCGTTTCCATACATAAACCTACATAAGGGTGGACGACCCCGTCGGCGTGGGTCAACTTCGTCGCGTGCGCCGGGTTGAACGCCAGTACTGCGATCCGCTGACGATGGTCTGGACCGCGACGGCCCGCTCGCTCGGCTTGCGCATCGCACGAAGCACCGAAGTCTTCGCGTCCTATGACGGGCAAGGCGTGCTCACGCTCGGGGGTGCCGCCACCCTCGACGCCGACGACTGCTGCGCGCAGATGATCCTTCACGAGCTCTGCCATGCACTTGTGGGCGGCAAAGGCGCTTTCGGCCGCATCGATTGGGGGCTCGACAACCTCTCGGACGCCCACATCGATCACGAGCGCGCATGCTTGCGCGTGCAGGCGACGCTTCTGGCGCGGCACGGCTTGCGCCGCGCCCTGGCACCCACCACCGATCACCGCACCTTCTACGACACGCTCCCGGCCGATCCGCTCGAGGGCGCAGGCGAAGCCGAGCGAACGCTCGTCCTCGCCGCCCTCGCACGCAGTGAAGCGCCGCCCTTCGCCCCGCACCTCGACGGTGCCCTGAAAGCGACGAAGGCGATCGTTCGCGCGACCGAGCCCTTCGCCAGCGCCAACGACCTGCTCAGGGTCGACGGCACCGCGGATCTCCCGTGAGTTCAGACCGCGATGCGCCGAAGCCAAGTGGCCTAACGCCGTGCGAACACCCGTTCTGAAGGCCCCGCTTCGAGGACAATCGCCGCCTGCCGAATCGCTGCGTGCCCAGCTGGCGTACTCAACGATGCCCCGTACAGTGGAAGGAGATGCGTTTCGTCCTTCTCTGTTTGACGCTCTGCGTCCTGGCATGCGGTGACGACGCAGCGGCACCGGTCGACGCGGCGAGCGATGCAGGCGCTGCGGATGCGGGCGATTTGGGAAGGTTGGATACCGCGGTCGATGCGGCAGCGGTCGATGCGGCGGCGGATGCGGAGCCCGACGCGACCGATCCTCCGACGCGCTGCGAAGACGGGCTCGTGGCGGCGGAGTTTGCGGCCGGGGAACGCGCTTCCTTCGACGGCGTAGCCGGTGACTTTTCCGCCGAGCTCCTCGACGGAAGCACGTATTTGTTCAGTGACGCCTTCAGCGGCTGCGAGAGCTACGTCTTCATCGCGCGCAACCGCAGCGGCGAGTCGGAGTCCGTGTGGATCAGTTTTCCCGACGGCCTCTTCGCCGACTCCGCGCGAAACGTTCACTACTTCTTTGTCTCCGAAGGTCCCCCAGCCACGGTCGTCGCGAACGTCGAGGCGATGCGGGCCAACATCGAAGACAGCTACACGCGCATGGCAGCGGACGAAGCGGCCTATTGGGCCGAGCGTGTGCACTACGTCGCCACGCCCGTGAACGCGATCGAAGGCAGCGTGGGCGAGCTGATTCGAAACCTGGGTCGCGTTCCCACGGCCTTCGCCATCGATCGGGCGCAGCGCTTTGACCCGGTGGGATCGATGTCCGTCATCGAGCGCACGGGCTTTGTGGGCCGGCTGCAGGCCGCCGCGTACGCGTCCCAGTACTTCAACTATCGGCACGCCCTGGATGCACGCGTGCAGGAAGCGAACGACAGCGGCGCCTGGCGCGAAGCGGTGGTGCTTGAGCAAGAAGGCGCGACGGCCCGTGAGCACACCGTCACGGTCGAACTGCCATCGCTGGACGACGTGAACAGGCTTGAGGTGGACGTGGCGCTGCACTGCAAGGAGGGCCCCGCCGACTGCTCTGAGTGGGACCGCATCGCCTACATCAGCGTGTGCACCGACGCGAGCTGCGAGGTGCGCAACGAGCTTGTTCGATGGATCACGCCGTACTCCAGGCCGGGTCGCCGCCGATGGGTCATGGACGCCACGCGGCTCTTGCCCTTGCTCTCGGAAGGCGAAAATCACCTCTTTGTGGCCCTGGGTCCGCCATGGGAACGGGAGACGGAGCGCGACGTTCGCATCGCGCTTCGCCTGCATACGGGCGACGCGAGCGAGCGCCCATCACGCGTACAGCCCCTCTACGAAGGCGGCGCCTTCGACGGATCGTACGCGGACAGCCACCCGCCGATGGCGGTACCCAGCCATGGCGCTTCGAAGGTGGAGCTCGTGGTCATCGTGTCGGGCCATGAGCAGAGCGAACGCGACAACTGCGCGGAATGGTGCAACCACGTGCATCGCTTCGAGGTCGGCGGTGTGATGAGCGAAGTGTCCTTTCCGGCGGGCATCGGCGAACGCTTTGGCTGCGCCGTCCAGGCGGCCAGCGGCGTCGTTCCGGGCCAGTACGGCAATTGGGCGCCGATGCGCGCCGGCTGGTGTCCCGGTGCACCGGTGCAGCCGCACATCTTCGACGTCAGCGAAGCCCTGAGCACGAGCACCCTTCCGGTGCGCTACGACGCCTCCTTCGATGGCGGCACACCACGCGGCGGCCGCATCCAGCTCAGCAGCTACCTCGTCTATTACGACTGAGTGAGCGCCCTCACCCTACGGCTGCCCTTTGCTCGACGGATGTGGCGAAGCGCGGTAAGCGCAGCCCTTCACGCTTAGTTGAGGGTTCCGATGAAGTATATTTCGCTTATTTTGGTCGCTTTGGCGCTTGCCTGCGGCGACGACGACGGTTCAACCGCTGCAGACGCCGCGGCGGATTTGGCCACGGA
Source organism: Myxococcota bacterium (assembly GCA_039201085.1). Classification (GTDB taxonomy): domain Bacteria; phylum Myxococcota_A; class Polyangia; order Polyangiales; family Houyiibacteriaceae; genus JBCCRV01. The sequence continues at coordinate 13,840 of JBCCRV010000010.1, forward strand.
AGACGCCGCCGCCGACGGCGCGAGCGCGCCAGACCTTCGCGTCCAAGACGCCGCCCCCGACGCGGACCCGGTGGAGGTTGGCCCCGGCGATGCGGACCCGAGCGACGCGGACCCGAGCGACGCGGGCCCGAGTGACGCCGCGAGCGATGCCGTTGTGACGCCAGACGCGGGCGAGCCGGGCGACGGTGCGGGCTTCCTCCAGGCGATTATCGCCACCGCCGCCGCCGACTGCGCGTGCTTCTTTGAAGAAGAAGGCTACGCGGACGTCGATCAGTGCGCCGCCGTCGCTTCGCCCTCGTCTGCCGAGCTTCCATGCATTGAAGAAGCGGCAGCGGCCTCCGCGTTCGCCGAGACCGTTCCGTGTTTCTCGGCCGCCTTCGAAGAAAACGCCGCATGCGTTTTGGCGGCTGGCTGTGACGACGAGACCGCGGCCGACGCGTGCTCGGAGGCCTTCCTGCCGGCCTTGGAAGCTTGCGGTGGGGAAGAGGCCTTTGATGCCTGGTTTGACCTCGGTCAGGTGAGCGAATGCACCACCGGCGCCGACGTGACCTGTCCGACGGGGGACGCAGGCAACACCATCGCGGCTGCGGTGTTCACGGGCTCGTCCGTGGGCCTTGGAAACCAGTTCGCCGATCCCGGCTGCCATTCCGAAGGCCCCCAGGCGACGCACGTGTGGACGGCGCCGACGGCCGGGACGTACGTATTCGACACCGTCGGCAGCGACTTCGACACGATGCTCGCGCTCTACGAGACGTGCGATGCAGACGAAGAGCTCGACTGCAACGACGACGGAGTGGCCGACACGCTCTTCTCGCGCGTCGAGCGCGAGTTGGCGGAAGGCGAGTCCGTGGTGGTCGTCGTCGAAGGTTTCAGCGGCGCGGCGGGCAACTACGTCGTGAACGTCTCCAGCGCGCTCTAAGTCGCCAGCGTTCGAAAGGCCCATTCCGCCGAGGCGGAGTGGGCCTTTTGTATGGCACCTCCGCGTACCCATCGGCGCGCCGAAGCCGCGTTGACGCGTGTCGGAGTGGTTGCAGTGAGCCGGCAAGGTCGCTCGCCCGAAGGCTCATCGAAGCCGTATATCGGCTGCGGCTCGGACGCGTTCGTCCTCGAGTGCATCGTCGCGCATCGCCTCGAGGCGGACGCGAGCATCCGCGTCTCGTCTTACGTGCTGCACAGCAACCTCGCGAGCTTCGGATTCGCAATCCCATAGGGACTCGCGTGCCAATGCCGGCAGTTCGTGCGCGCCGCACGCCCGCAGCGCCTGGAGAATTCGCGGACGGGCCCACGCGTACGGGATCTGCTCGAAGGTGCGAACGAGCAGGCCACTCGAGGCCGGGTCTGCGATGCGCGTCAGCGCTTCAATCATGGAGCAGACGCGGTAGTACGCACCTTTCGCCATGCACGCCGCAAGCGTCTGCTCCACGAGCGCTCGGTCTTCGGCTTGGGCGTGGCGGGAGAGAATTGTCTCGCCTGCGAAGCGCAGCCTTCCAGATCCGCTGAGCCAACGTCGCGCCAACGGCAGCGTAAGGTTAGGTGAGAGGCCCTCGAGGTAGCGGATGTAGGCCACGCCGTTCGCTGTCGAGTGCCAGCGTAGGGGGGCCTAGGGATCTCTACGGGCCCACGTAAGCCGCGGCCCCGGGTGCGACCTGCCATGTCGCATGGGCTCTGGGCGGACGCACCTGGGGCTACCGAATGCCTCATAAACCCTCGTAATGGCGCTGGTACGGCCGTTGCGATGGAGCTGGGGCATGAAACGCTCCCCACTGCAATCGCCCTATCTCTTTCCACTCCTCATTGCCGTCGGCTGCGGCGAAACGATGATGGAGCCGCCGCCCGAGGACTTGGAGGACCTCAGCATCGTGCTGCTCGACGCCGGTCCCAGCCCCGACGGGGGCGGCACGGACGGCGGCGCCCAAAGCAGCCTGCCTGGCTCCGGTGCCGACCTTCGCATCGCGCGCGACGAGCGCGGCGTGCCCCATATCACCGCCGCGACCCTCGAGGATGCGATGTACGGCCTCGGCTTCGTGCAGGCCGAGGACCGACTCTTTCAGCTTCAAGTCCGACGCCTTCGCATGCAGGGTCGCCTTGCCGAGTTCTTCGCCCTGGCGCCGCGTGAAGCGAATGCGGAAGCGGTGAACGCGCGCCTCATCAACGACGACCTTCGCATGCGCGCCCTCGATAGCGACGCCACGGCGGCGCGCATTTTCGAGGGCATGGACGACTCGTACCAGCGGCTGCTCACGGCCTTTGCGGAAGGCATCAACGATCAGATGGCCGAGCGCAGCGCGCTGGGCACGGCCTTCGAACGCGCCGGCATCGATTCGGTGGAGCGCTTCGAGCCGCACCACGCGATTCTCGCGTGGGAGGGCATGGGCGAGATCTTCGGCTCGACCTGGGGCCAGATTCGCGACGAGCTCAGCCAGTACGACGACTGCCGCGACGGCACGTGCTCACCGATCTCCTGCGTGCTGACCACCGTCGATGAGGAAGCGGCCATCGTGCCCGAACCGGAAGACGGCGTGTGGCCGCCGAGCGGTGGCCTGATGGCGCGCTCCGCGCCCTTGCCCCAGCTCGGTCAGATTCGCGCGCCCGTCGCTGTGAAGGCCAGCCAGGGCTTCGTCGTTGCCGGCGACCTCGTCGAAGGCGGGCGCCCCGTCATGTTTGGCGAGCCGCAGCTCATTCTTGAAGCGCCCTCCGTTTGGTACGAAGCCGCGATCAGCGTTGCGAGCGAAGGCATCGCCGCCCGGGGCATCGGCTTTGCGGGATCGCCCGGCATGGTGATCTTCTACAACGAGCACGTGTCGCAAACGGTCACCGCTGGCGGCGGCGACCTTGCCGACCTCGTCGCCCTTCGCGTCAACGATGCCGGCGATAGCTATATCGTCGACGGCGCAGCCGTGGCGTTCACGACGCGCATGGAACGCTTTGCTATCCGTCACCACGCTGAACGCACGCTGCCGATTCGCGATACGCGCTACGGCCCCGTCGTGTCCGACGTGTTCGACGACGAACAGCGCGGTAAGGCTGGCGGAACGACCTTCGCGGTGCGGCGCGTGAGCGCGAGCCGTCCCGGTGAGCATTCGATCATGGCCGGCATCGAGCTCATGCGTGCCCGCTCCCTTCGTGACTACCGCGATGCCCTTACGCACTGGGTCTCGCCGACCGTCAACGCACTCTACGCCGGCGTGGACGAAGACGGCGAAAGCCATATTGCCTTTCACTCGCTGCTGATGATTCCCGAGCGCGTGCGCACCACCGTCGACGGCCGGGACAGCACCGGTCGCTACCCGATCGATGGAAGCCGTTCGGCCAACGACTGGCAGGGCTTTTTGCCCCTCGACTGGAACCCGCACGCCATCGATCCGGAAGACGGCTACCTCTTCAGCGGAAATCACATGCCCGTTGGCACCTGGTACGACGACGTCGTGTACAGCGGCCTTCGCGGCGGCGGCGACACCCTTCGCAGCTTTGAGTTGCGCATGCGCCTGCAGGAGCTTGCGGCCACGGGCCCGCATGCCGCCGAGGCGTACCATGCGCTGCACGTCGACTCGGAGAGTGAAGGACTTCGCACGCTCATCGACGCGCTCGAAGTGATGGAAGGACGCGGGGTGATTCCCGCCGATAGCGGCCAAAACCTCAATCCCGAAGGCACCCCTGAGCGCGCTGCGCGCCTGCTGACTTGGCTTCGGGCATGGCGGGACGCGACGGGTGGCGTACTGGACGCGGCCCATCCCTACAGCCACATCGCCGACCTCTTCTTGGGTCAATCGGGAACGGCGGCGCGCACCGTGGACTTTGGCTGCACCTGGGCGGCGTCGGAGGCGGGCGCGGCCCACTTCATGCGCCGCTTTCGCGAGGACCCCAGTGTGCTCGGTGCCGCGGAGCGCACGTGGTTGATGCAGGCCGTTTCGCTGACGTGGCAGCGGGCATTTCCAACCGCGCGCCTGAACGCCGGCGCCAGTCTTCGCGACCTCTTCAACGAGCTAGCGACGATCGATCCGAACCAAGGCGAGGTGCCCGTTCGCGACGGCGTCCGCGCCCACGTACTCCCGTACCAGCAGGACTTCCGGTGCCTTGGCGCGGAAGACAGCGACAGCTGTTCACTCGTCAACGACGTTCGCCCGGTCGCCTTCCTGCGTCACCGCTTCATCAACACGATCTCCTCGGCGCGCGCCAGCAGCTGGCCCGTCACCGTGGACTTCGCCGAAGACGGCATTCGCGCATGGGCATTGCTAGCACCGGGCGTTTCGGAGGAGCCAGATTCGGTTCACTTCAGCGATCAAATCGCGGCGATGGAGCAAAAGGGTGCCGGTGAAATCGGCGCCATTCCAGCGGCGCCGCTTCGGCTGAGCGCTCCTGGCCGCGTCCGTGAGTTCGCGCGGCGGTAGTTCGCGTTCAACGATCGAAAGAGGGGCCGTCCACGGGGAGCGTGGGCGGCCCCTTTTTTCTGTGACTGGCGTGTGGGATGAGCGCTAAATAACCGGCCACGATTCGAGGACACGGAATCTATGCGGTCGGCGTCAACATTTGACGCGTGGGCGTGAGGGTGAAGGGTGGGCGTGAGGGGTAGAGCGTGGGTGTGAGGGCCGAAGCGTGGGTGTGAGGGCCGAAGCGTGGGCGCGCGAACCCGGGCGGCGGCCATCGAACACATCACCCCTCACTCTTCACTCTTCGCGCTCCACTCTTGCCTCTCCCTCTCCCTCTCCCTCTCACACTCACCCTCACTCGGGACTACGACGGTGGGCTCCAAAGGCGCGGCCCCGAATCGCCGCTGCTTAGCTTGCTGGACCCGCGGATGTCCGCTCTTCCTTCGAACCTTGCTAGTCAGCCCGCGTCGTTGAGCCCGGCGCGCCAGGGTGGATCCCGACCGTTGTCGCCAAATCGCGGTCGGTTATTTAGAAGGAAGCGAGCACCATGTCCGGGCAGCGGTCATCGCCCTCCACCAAGATCCGAATTGGGTTCACGGATGCCGGTGCGAGCGATGGGCCGGTGGCTGCAGGCGGGTTGTTGTAGAGGTATACGCCGGGTTCAACGTTCCCAAAGAGCACAGGGGAGTGGCCCCGATTGCCGCGTGGAGCAACGACGACGGTCCGTCCGAGCGCGCGGCAGGTGTCTTCGCCAATGCGAATGACGATCGCGAGCGTCGTGATGCAGGAAGGCTGCGCGTCGCTGCCTTCGCACCGAGCGAAAGTGCTTGAGCCAAACTGTTCGAGGGAGGCGATCACGTCGTCGACTCGAATCGTTGTCGGGGTGTCGGTAGTGGCGCCCGAGCGAGCGGCCTCGATGGCGGCGCTCCCAAACTGCGCAATGTCCGTAGGATCGAGCGCGTCTGCGGTGTTTGCAGCCAAGGGAACCAGAAGAAGCGTGTAGGACGCGGCCGAGACCACCGGGCCCTGTTGTTGACTGACGCGCACCGTCACCACCTCGTCCTGCGCACACAGCGCGGAGTTGTCGAACGTGGGGCTGACGCGGCGGCACGTCGATTCCGGCGTCAGGTTCGGACAGGCGACGGTGCACGAACCGCAGGTGGCGGGGTCGAGGAAGTCGGCGGACGTCTCGCCGCATCGCATGTCCGCGGGATCGCGAGACGGGACACAGTCCCCGACCAAGGCGGGGCACTCCTCCGAGTCCAGGGCGCCGTCGTTGTCCGAATCGACGTCGCAAGCGTCGGCGAGTCCATCCATGTCCGAATCGGGGCAGCAGGGGTCGGCGCCGTCGAGGTCGCACTCAAACTCGTCGCGCACCCCGTCGGAGTCTGCATCGTTGCCGCGTGCGAGGGGGCCGCAGCCGTCAAGGCTTGCACACGTCCGCATGTCGATCTCCTCGTCCGGACCCGTGTCCGATGGATTCGCATCCTCGACGCGGAGGTCGTCGACGTCGCCCAGGTCGGCGGCGACATCCGCGCCGAGTTCGACGATGCCCATGTCCAGCGGCTCGGTGCCACGAACACATGCGCCACCGCTGGGGACGTACCCCACGTCCACCGTGGGCGTGGCGCTGACTTCGATCCGAACGTCGTTTCCCGGTCGGGCGTTCGTACATCCGATACCGACCACGTTGCATTGGGCGTCGAAGAGCAGCGCGTAGGCCACGTGACGCTCGTTCGGTAACTGGCCCGTGAGCGATTCACCAAAGTCGGCACGCAGCGTTGCTATCGCGTCGGCGTTCGCAGCGTTGGTTGGCGTTGTGATGTCGGCGCACGAACCGGCTCGAAGGGCGCGAACTTCCAACGACGTAGCGCCTGCGATCGCGTCCGTTCCCGTCACACTCAGGGCGCCGTTCGAGGTGCACGCGAGGGCGAGCCCAAGCAACGCGTATCGCTTCATGGTGTCAGCATGCCGTGACACTTCCTCGCGAAGCAAGGAAGCGCTCTGGGCGCTACACGCTCCTAGCCCGCATATGCGGGCTAGAGCAAGAATTCGCGCACCGTCATCGGCGGGCACGCGCTATCGGCTTCGACCGTCACGGTGGTCGCCGTCGGCGGAATTCGCGGACCCGCACCCGCCGTCGTTCCGTATAGGTACGCGCCCGGGCGGAGACCCAGAAAGTCCGTGGTGGGAGGCAGGCTTTCGGGCCCCCGGAACGAGATGCGAACGGTACGTTCGAGCGCGTAACACCGATCTTCGATGAGCACGACCACCGCGAAGGATGTCGTGCAGTTGGGTTGCGCACCTTCCGCGCTCTCGCAGCGTCGGAACGTCGCTTCGCTGAACTCCGTAAATGCTTGGCCCGCGACGATACGCGTGATGTCCACGGTTCGGGGTTCGCTCAGACCGTTTCCGCCCACCGATAGATCGAGTCGACCGAGGCGGGCTGCTTCGTCCGACCCGGCTTCGGGGTTTGGGTCGATCGCATCGTCGTCGTTCACGGCGAGCGGTACGAGCCTCACGCGGTAGGCGGGACTTCGCGGCTTGGGCACCGGTCCGGGGCCGGACGCTGCGGGTTGAAATCGAGCTCCCAGCGTAAAGATCGGTTCGGGTGCGCAGGCTCGGTTGGCAGGGTAGTCCCCGGGGATGTTGCCGCATGTCGGCTGGCGTCCGTCGCCGACACGTGGGCACGCGATCGTGCAGGACCCGCACGTTTCGTCCGCGTTGAAATCCGACGGGACGCCGTCGCAGAGCGTTTGGGCGGGATCGCGCGATGCGGGGCAGTCGAGCGGCGTCACCAGCGCGCACTCTTCGCCGTCCAAGGCGTTGTCGTTGTCCGAATCGAGGTCGCACGCGTCCGGTGCGCCATCGCTATCGCTGTCGTTGCAGCAGGGCGTGGCTCCGCTCAAATCGCATTCGACTTCATCGGGAAGGAGGTCACCGTCGGCGTCGCCGCCGAGCGCGAGGGGTTGCGAGCAGCCTTCAAGACTCGCGCATACGCGTTCGTCCGCCGCGTCGACCTCCAAGACGTCGGGGGCTGTGTCGGGCTCTGGCAGGTCGACGGCCATGTCGCCGAGCGAGCCTCCATCAGCATCCAGCGTTTGCATGTCCGTCGGACCGGCATCGCTGGCTGAGCCTGGCGTACACGCCCGACCTTCGGGCACATACCCCACGTCTTCGGGTGACTGCGCGTTTAGTTCGATGAGCACGTCGCTGCCGGGCTGCGCCAGCGCGCAGCCCGTAGCGACGACCTCGCAGGCGTCATTGAAGAGCAGCGCGTAGGCGATGTGCCGTTCGTTGGGCAGTTGACCACTCAGCGGATCGCCGGACTCGGCGCGAAGCGTTGCGAGCGGCGCCGCGTTGACTGCGTCACGGGCCGAGCGAACGTCGTCGCACGAGCGGCCGGTGAGCGCGCGAACTTCGAGGTATGCGGCGCCGTCGAGCGCGCCCGTGCCGCGTACGCGGAGCGAACCGTCGGACGCGCACGATGCGCCGAGTAGAAGAAGCGCGGCGGCGACCTCGGCGCGAGGGCTGGCGACGCGTCCCGGGCTCACCGCGTATCCAATCGCAGCGTTTGCGTACCGCCCGGTTCGATGACCACGGACGTGCTTCGCTCGTCGCCCTCGCCCTGGACGCGGTAGCGAATTGCGTGGCGTCCCGCTGAAAGGCGAAGGCGCCGCAGGGGCGTCGAGCGGGGGCGCTGGCCGTCCACGGAGACGGAGGACCAGGGAAGGGACATGATCGTAAGCTCGCCGTCGGCCGCAGCGGGCGTTTCCGGCGGCGAGGTCATCGCGCTTGGCGCCATCTCCGCCTCGGCCATTTCCGTGGAATCGTTGGGGCGTTGAGCCGCTCGCCGAGCGCCGCCGCCGCGGCGCGGCCGAATCATCCTGGTCCCTCGCGCCTGCGGGTCGGCGCCATCGGCCACCGTGTTTTCGGCATCACCGCTCTCGGCCCTGTTCTCGAGATCGGTGTTGTCAGTTGCGGTGCCATCCCGGGCGGCACTGTCGGCGGTTGCGTTTTCCGCGCTCGCTTCCACTTCGGCCACCGGTGCGGGCGGAACGACCACGGGCATCGTGTCCGAGCGCTCTTCGCGTTCCAGGGTGAAGCGCAGGTCCGTTGGAGCGTCGGTTCTGGCTTCGAAGCGCGCCTCCAAGGGTTCGTAGCCCTCCTCCACCAAGCGAATCGTGTGCTCACCGGGCTCGAGATTCGCCAGTTCGATCGGCGTGGCGCCCAGGGCGCGGTCTCCGTCCAGAAAGGCCTGGGCGCCCACCGGCTGGGTGGCGATGCGGACGGAGGCGTTGCTGCCGGAAGCGAACATCGCCGCTCCGCCCACGCCTACGAGCGCCGCCGCGGCAAGGGAGGCGATCACCATGCCCCGCCGTTTGGGCGCTGGTTCGACCTCCGTCGTTGCGCGGTCGCGAACGTGGCTTGTGTCTTCGGGCGCCGTTGGCCGTTCGCTTTCGACGACGCCGTCGCCGCGCAGCATGCGGCCCTTCACTTCTATGCGGTCGGGAAAGAGCGCCCGCATGCGATCGGCGATCTCGCTTGAGCCCGCAGGCCGGCCCGTCGATGCGACAAACCTGTCGAGCTCGCGTGCCATTGCCGCCGCCGTGGGGTAGCGGTCCTCCGGCGAAAGGGCGAGCGCGCGCATCACGATGGGCTCGAGACCTTCGGGGTAGTCGTGCTTCTTTTCCGAAGGCCTTGGTACGCGTCCGGACGTGATGCGCATGAGCGTCTGCACGTCGCTTTCCGCCTTGAAGAGGCGCTGGCCTACGGAGATTTCCCAAAGTACGACGCCGAGGGCAAAGATGTCCGAGCGTCGATCGAGAGGCTGGGAAAGGGCGTGCTCCGGTGCCATGTAGGCGACCTTGCCCTTCATGTGACCGGTCGCCGTTTGCGTAAGTCGCCCGGCGGCCTTGGCGATGCCGAAGTCGGTGATCTTCACTTGACCGTCGTAGGTGACGAAGATGTTCTGCGGCGACACGTCCCGGTGCACGAGGCCAAGGGGCTCGCCGTCTGAACCCTTCGCTTCGTGGGCATGGTGCAGGCCGTCCGCCGCGTTGGCGACGATGCGCGCGGCGAGCTCCGGCGGCAGCGATCCCCAGGTGCGAATCGCTCGGCGGCCGACGGCCCCGAGGTGCTCGCCGTGCAGGTACTCCATCGCGAGCAGGTACTCGCCTTCGTGTTCGGCCAGCTCGAACACCGTGGCCACGTTCGGATGCTGCAGCGAAGCGGCGATGCGCGCTTCGTCGAGAAACATGTGCAGGAACTCGGTTTCCTTCGCGAGCCGAGGATGAATGCGTTTAACCGCGAGCCACTTCGTGAAGGACGCCGGGCCAACGACGCGCGCGAGATGCACGCTGGCCATGCCGCCGTGACCCAGCTCATGGGTGAGCTCGTAGCGCCCAAGGCGCACGCGGCGCGTGGAGGGCGGTTTCGGCGGGTCTTCGGGCGTTGGGCTCAGCATGCGTATCGGCTAGCCGTCCGTGCCCCAGTCCACGTTGCCGCCGGACGAGAAGCCGTCGTCGCCTCGCGTCAGCAAGATGGCCGCGACGACGCCGCCGGCGACCACGAGCGCCGCGGCGATGCCGATCCCGATGGCGCGTCCGCGTCCGCGACCTTCGCCGCGGTTCGTGCGCTCCAGTTCGGCCCGCCCCCGGTGTACGACGTTGCCGAACTCATCCCGCGCGACGATGCGGACGGGAAGGCGATCGGCGAGCCACTCGGCCGCGTTCGGCGCGAACTCGACCTGCGGCCCGTCGCTCTGCACCTCGCGCGCGCCGAAGCTCACGACGGTCGTTGCGACCCAACCCGCGGGCGCGCCTATGAGCTCTGCCATGTAGCCTTCACCCTGGCGCGAAACCGCCACATCGAGCGCCTCGGCGCTCCGCCGTGCCGTTTCGAAGAAGGCTTGCTGTTCGGGACCGATCTCCGTCGGCGTCGCCTGCTCCGGGTCCACCGCGAGCGAGCGCTCGAAGGACTGAAGCGCCCGCGCGTCCTCGCCGAGCGAGGCGTACACGATTCCAAGGTAGCGTTCGACGCGCGCAACGGCTGCCGGATCGAGTTCGCCCGCGGCGCGCGCCGCCTCAAAGGCGCGCTGTGCTTCTTCGACTTCGCCGCGCTGAAAGTGCGTCAGTCCGTCGTCGAAGTCCGATGCCTGCGCGGTGGAGACGAGCGCGAACACGCCGAAGAACAAACAAAAGCCACGCACGCCCCAATATACGCCCTTCGGCCGGCCCGTTTCAACGTTTGGCGCCGCCCCTCACCTCGCCCGGAAACGTCACCATCCGACGCGCCCTACACACTTCCTGAACGTCACAGAACTTCCGCTCATCGCTAAAATACAGTGTGCCGTGTGTATTCGTCGCTCTTCGCGAAAGCGCGAGTCCAGGGCTTGTACGATCATCGCGCCGGCTGGTGACTTTTCCGGGCTAGGAGCCCGACTTCGTGCTTTTGAGCCGCTGAAAGTGGCGCCGGGCTACGCCCGCGGCTTCGGCGGCATGGGACACATTGCCCCCGTGTCGCTGCAGCATGTGTTCGACGTACAGCGCCGTGAAGCGCTCGAGCGCTTTCGCTTTCGCAACGCGAAAGGGCTGGTCCTGCACGGCGATTGCATCGATGCCATCGTCCGGCGTGGCCGTCGATGCATGAAGCTCGAGTTCGCCCAAAAGGCTGAAGCGTTCGAGGTAGTTGCGAAGCTCCCGCACGTTGCCGGGCCAGGGATGGCTCCGCAAACGCTGAAGCAGATCCGGCGTGCACTCGCCCTGGGCGCCGAGGCCCTTCAGCAAGGCCGGCACGAGCAAATCGAGATCGTCCAAACGGCTGCGCAGCGGTGGCACGCGCACCAACATGACGGCGAGTCGATGAAAGAGGTCGAGGCGAAAGCGCCCTTCCTCCACCTCCTTCTCCAGGTTCCGGTTCGTGGCGGCGACCACGCGAATGTCGATCGACTTCCAATCGCTTGAGCCGACCCGTCGTACCTGCCGGCCGTCGAGTACGCGCAGCAGGCGCGACTGCATGGCTAACGGGAGCTCGCCGATCTCGTCGAGAAAGACCGTGCCGCCGTGGGCGCGCTCAAAGGCGCCGGTGCGTGCTTCCGCGGCGCCCGTAAACGCGCCCCTTACGTGGCCGAAGAGCTCGGACTCGATCAGCCGCTCGGGAATCGAACCGCAGTCGACCACCACGAAGGGACCGTCACGCCGCGGGCTGTGGTCGTGCACGGCTTCGCTGAGCAGCTCCTTGCCCGTGCCCGATTCGCCTTCGAAGAGCACGGTCGCGTCCGTCGGGGCGGCGGCCTCGAGGGCACGGTAAAGCCGCGCAAGGCTGGGCGATGCGCCCACGAAGCGCCCGTAGGCCCTTCGGCTTTCCGCCGGCGCTACGTCGGCTCGGGCGCCTTCGATCACGCGAAGGGTGGTGCCGCCGATGCGAATCGACTCGCCCTCGCCGAGGTCCGCACGGTAGACGCGCGTGCGACCGAGCCAGGTGCCGTTTCGGCTCTCCGCGTCGACGAGCTCGAGGCCCACGGCGCCCGCTCGCACGAGCAGGTGGCGACGGGACACGGCCCGGTCCGTAAGGACGAAGTCTGCCCGTTCGCTCGAGCCAAGGGTGTGCTCGCCTTCGACGGTGAAGGTTGTGCCTTGGTCCGGTCCTTCAACGACGGCCAGCGCGAGGGTCGCTGCGCCCTTCGCGGGTCCCTCGAGCGCTACCGTTTGCTCAGCCATAGCTGCGGTCTACCGTTCGACGCGCGTGCCGTCGAGTTCGGGAACGCCTTCCGCCTCGAAGAGGGCCTCGAACGCGGCCATCGTACGGGTGTCGCCGTGGTTGCGGTGCTCGCGCTCATGCCCTTCGACGATGCGTGCAACGCGCTTGCGGCGCGCGTCCAGGAGCACGCCAGCTTCGGCGCGCAGCCACCGACGAAAGGCCGGACGAGACGCGCCACCGCTGGCCGCCATGAGAAGCCGTTCGCTCGCTTCCTCCAGGGTCGGGCGCCCCGCAGGATTGCGCGCGAGCATGGCGCGG
>JBCCRV010000011.1:0-25749 GCA_039201085.1 Myxococcota bacterium
ATCACGCAGTCGCCGATGAACTTATCGATCGTTCCCTCGTGGCGAAACACGATCTCGCTCAGAATCGTGAAGAGCTCGTTCAGAAGCGATACGACGTCCTCTGCGGCCATCTGCTCGGTGACCGGCGTAAACGCTACGACATCGGCAAAGAGCACAGACACGTCACGTCGACCGCCCCCCAAGGCCATATCCTGTTCGCGGGCAACGACTTTCTCGACAAGGTCCTGCGGAAGGTAACGACCGAGATCCGTGCGAATCGCCACTTCCTCGCGAATGCGGCTCTCGCTTGCTTCAAGGTCCGCGGCGGCGTGGCTCAGGGCCGAACCGAGAAGTCCGAGTTCGTCGCGCGTGGTGACGGTGATGCGTCGGTCGAAGCGCCGTGCCGCCAGATCGCCCGCGAAATCGGCGAGCTCGGAAATGGGCCGGGTAATCTGCTTGGCAACCACGAAGGCGGCCACAAGGGCCATCAGAAGCACCACCAGGATCGTGCCGAGCACGATACGCCGCATGCGATCGAGCGACGCGTACGCGTGGGACTGAGGAACCTGCGCAGCAAGGAGCCAGCCGAGCGAATGAAGGCCAAGTACGGTGCCGACCATCGGCGCACCCGCCCGCTCAAACTCTCCGGACTGCTGGTAGCGCTCGCCGGTGGTGCGAATGCCTTCAAGGAGAGGCTCGTTCGCGGGCTCGAGGAGCCGAGCGCGGTCGGGGTGAAGCACGAATCGCCGTTCCTCATCGACGACGAAGAGCGCGTCGTCGCGCCCTTCAAAACGCACTTCGTGCAGGCGGTCGATCCGGTTTTGTACCGAACGAAGCGAAAGACGCGTCGCGACGTAACCGGAGACTTCCGACTCTACGCGCAGCGGCAGCACGATGAGAAGTCGCGGTCCATCTTCGTCCGCATCGACGGCGCCGTACGCGGCGCCGTCGCGCCGCGCCGCATCACGAAGGCCTGCGTCGAGCGTTGGTGGAAGCTGCGCGTCGCTTTGCGCTTCGGCAAAGGCGTCGATGAACGTTCCGTTCAGGCGGTAGACGCCGGCGTGGTCCACGCGGGCCTGCCCGGCAAGCAGGTTTGCGGCGAGCCGCTCGGTGTTCGCCCCATTCAAATTGCGGTCCGTCAGCACGCGACCGACGGCATCGAGCGTGTCCTGCGCGTCCGCCAAGGCCTCGTCCATGCTGCGCGCGACGTCGTCGAGCACGGCAAGCTGAAACTCCCGGCTGGTCACTTCGACGGCCCTCGCGTTCACATCGAGCAGAAGCAGGCCAACGATCGCCAAGGGGACAAGGGCGAGGCCGCCGCCCAGCAGCGTGAGCTTTAGGCGAAACGGTACGGGCGCCCTTCCCTGGGACGTCTTCGAAGACGGCGAACGCTCGGGCGTTGGGACCACCGTGAGACCGTACCTCAGAAGGCCCAACCGTGGCGCGACGCGCGGCGGAACGGACAATCGCGTTCCCATCTCGCGCGGCGCATCCACGGACTATCGACGACCTGGTAGGGTCTCGCCCATGGCCCCGAAGGAGACCCTTCCGTTCGACCAGCTGGTGCCGCGACGGCTCGCCGTGTCGACGCTACGGGCGGAGGTCGTGGGCGGCCCCGACGAAGGCGCCACCTTCACCAGCGAGTCGCCGATCCTCTCGATCGGGACGGCCGAAGGCAACGAGCTTCGCCTGAGCGATCGCACCGTCTCCGGCTACCACCTGGAGTTCGAACTGCGCGGCGAGCTCATTCAGATCACCGACCACGATTCGACAAACGGGACCCATGTCGGGTCCGCCCGCGTGCAGCGCGCCGCCGTTCCGCCCGGCGCCGTCGTGCGCCTCGGCGGCACCACCGTACGTATTGAGCTCGGCGACGCCGCCGAACTTGAGCTCGCCGAGGGCGACGCCACGTCGCCGCTGATCGGTTCGAGCGAGTCCATGCAGACGCTTCGCGCGCGCGTTGCCCGGGCCGCGGCTGGCGGCACCTCCGTGCTGGTGGTGGGCGAAAGCGGCACCGGCAAGGAGCTCGTCGCCCGGGCCCTGCACAATGGAAGCACGCGAAAGGAAGGCCCCTTCGTCGTCGTTGACTGCGGCGCCATCGCCCCCGAGCTCATTGGCTCGGAGCTCTTTGGCCACGAGAAGGGCGCGTTCACGGGCGCCGAGCGAAGCCGCAAAGGCGCCTTCGAACGCGCCGACGGCGGCACGCTCTTTCTCGACGAAATCGGCGAACTGCCGGCCAAGCTTCAGCCCGCGCTGCTGGGCGCCCTTGAGCGGGGACGCATTCGCACGGTGGGCGGCGACGAGGAGCGGTCCGTCGACGTGCGCGTCGTCGCCGCCACACACCGCGACCTTCGCAGCGAAGTCAACGCGGGGCAGTTTCGTCTGGATCTCTACTACCGGATCGCCGTGGTCACCCTTCGCGTGCCGCCGCTTCGCGAGCGACGGAGCGACCTACGCGAACTGGTGGACGTGTTTCGACGCACGCTGCCCGCCCATTCGCCCGATGCCTTTGGGCCCGAATTCCTATCGGCGATGGCGGACCATCGATGGCCTGGAAACGTTCGTGAGCTGCGAAACCTCGTCTCGGCCATGGTGGCCATGGGCGAAGGCCCAGAGACGCTGGTGGACGAAACCGAACCGAGCGGCGACGCAATCGAAGGCGTGCTCGAGCTCGCCAACTACGCCGAGGCGCGCGAAGCCGTGCTTCGCGCCTTCGAACGCCGCTACCTCGGTCACCACCTCAAGGCGCAGGGCGGAAACGTATCGGCAACCGCGCGAGCGGTGCAGATGGACCGCTCGCACCTTAGCCAGCTCCTGAAACGTCTGGGCTTGCGTTAGCCCCGACAGGCTTACGCCCTGACGCGTGAAAATAGGCCGAGGTCGACGCCCATTACCCGGCCGAGGACTTGAGCAAAGCGCCCGGCTGCATCCGCATCACGGCCCTCGAAGCCAGAGCCCATCACGTTGATGGAGAAGAGGAAGGAACGCCAGTTGTGCTCACCGCTCACAAAGAGCGTCGAGACCCCGTCCGACGTGTCATCGATCATCTCCAGCTCAACGTCATCGTAGGCGAACGCTAAGGCCGCGACGAGCGCATCGATGTCCTCCGCCGAAGGCGCCCAACGCTTTACGTGCGCACCATGCATGCAAACCGCTTCGATCGCGGCGGCTCCGAGCGCCACGCAGGACACATGCGTGTACAGCTGCACTCGGGTGGGTCCTGGGGGAAACGGCGAGTAGCTCCACTCGACTCTCAAACTGAACACTCTCACATCCCATCCCTCCTGCGTGGCTCCAGCGGGTTCCCGAACTTGGAGACGGTTCAGAGCTGTTTATCTCATCCACTGTCTTAGGCGAGTACACTACTCGGTCGCGAAATCCAGGAAGCGTTCGGCCGCGTCGAAGATGCGCGTCTTTCGCTCGCCTGACATGCGGTCGAGGTTGCCGACGACGCGCGAGAGGCGCGGCTGGCTGCGAAAGAAGTCGAGGTTGTTTGCGATGAAACGCCAGTAGAGACCATCCCACGCGTCCGCCCAGCTTTGGCCTTCGCCGAGCCATGGTGCATGCGCGTCCTTCTTTTTGGGCTTCGCGTAGTCGCTCATCTTGAAGATGTAGTTGCTACCGCTGATATAGGGCTTCGTCGCAAAGACGCCGCCGTCCGAAAAGAGCGCCATGCCAAAGACGTTCGGCGCCATGACCCAGTCGGACGAATCGACGAACATCTCCATGAACCACCGATAGCCCTCCGCGGGTAACACCTCGCAGAGCAGCATGAGGTTGCCGAGCACCATAAGGCGCTCGATATGGTGCGCGTAGCCGTAGCGCTGGGCCCGGGCGATCGCGTCGTCGAGGGGCGGAAGCCCCGTCATGCCCTCCCACCAGCACGGCGCCAGGGTGCGCGTGTGTTCGAAGAAGTTGGCTTCGAGTTGGTGCGCGCCGTGGTGCCGGTACACGCCGCGTACGAACTCGCGCCAGCCAATGATCTGGCGAACGAAGCCCTCGACGCTGTTGATCCGCGGTGCACTGCGGCCGTCAAAGGCTTCGATGGCCGCATCGAGCGCTTCCTGCGGCGTGAGTAAGCCGACGTTGAGCAGCGGGCTCAACGCGGAATGCCAAAGGAAGGGGCCGCCGCGCCTCGTGAGCGCATCTTCGTAGGGTCCAAACTCGTCGAGGCGCTCCTCGACGAAGGCATCCAGCCACGCAAGCGCCTGCGAACGGGTCGTTGGCAACCACCAGTGGGCGTCATCCAAGGTGCCGGGGTGGTCCGCGAAGCGTTCGTTTACGACCTTCATCATCGCGCGAACATGATCCGTTGGCGTCGCAAAGGCCGTTTCGACAACGGCGAGGTCTTTCGGAATCCTCTCGCGGTTGGCCGCGTCGAAGGACCATTGACCGCCCAGCGGCTTTTCGCCCTCGATGAGCACGCCGAGCCGCCGCCGCTGCTCCGCGTAGAACGTCGCCATGCGCAATGGCTTGGCCGATCCGTCCTTTTTCGATCCCGTTCGCGCGACGAAGTCCGCGAAGGTCTCGCGCGGGGTGAGAAACATCGGTGAACGATGGACGACGCGCTCCAGTCCATGGGCGTCGGCGAAGGCATCGAGGCGAGCTTCGAAGAATGCGTCTTCAACTTCCCAGCTGTGAAGCGAGCGAATGCCCGCGAGCCGGCGGGCAAGCTTCGCTTCGTAGTCGCCTGCCTCCCCGCCCAGCTCGACGTAGTCGACGTCATGCCCGGCGGCGATGAGGGCGTCACGGTGGCTTCGCATCGCCGCCAAAAAGAAGGCGATCTTCTGCTTGTGGTGTCGCACATAGGTGCAGAGACCAAGGTCCTCGGCCATGAACACTCGAGTGCCACCAATCGTATCCCAGTGGTCCCGAGAAAAGAGCTGGTTGCCCAGGATGACAAAAAGCGCATCGCTCACGCCGGTCGGCTAGGGACGGTTCGCTTTGCGTGCAAGGCGCTTGTCAGGGAGCCCCCCCACGCGCCATGATGCCGCGCGATGGGACGTAAAGCGGGCGTTGCGCCAGAGGACACGAGGGAAGCGGTCCTCGAAGCAGCCATGCGCACCTTCGCTGAGCTCGGCTACGCCGGCGCATCGACGCGCGCGATCGGAGCCGCAGCTTCGCTGACGCTGGGTGCCGTGCACCATCACTTCGGCAGCAAGGGCGACCTCTACGTGAGCTGCATTCTCGAAGCGGATGCGAGGCTGCGAAGGCTGATCGCCGAAGCCTTCAGCGCCGCCGGAACCGGCTCGGCCGAGGACGCCGTGATCGCCGCCGTACGCGGACTGCGAAACCCTGCCTATCGCACCGCCTTTCGACTCGTCGCCCGCCGCGTCTGGGAGGATCCAGAAGGCGCCGTCGAAGAGCGGCTCAGCGCGCACGGTGACGCGCTCGACCGCGGCGCCGTCTTGCTGCGCCAGATGCGGCCATCGCTCACGGACCTGGGCGCTCGAATTCGCATTCAAGCGGCGGTCTACGTGCTGGCGCGCTTCGCGATCGCGCCCGAACGGGAGCGCGCCTTCCTTACCCGCGACACGGCCGAAGAAGCCATGAGCGTTGAAGACGCGAACGCTGCGCTGGAGAAAGAGCTCGCGAGCGCCCTGCTTCAGGTGCTGCTCGGCGACGTACCCTCCGCGACCTAGGCCTAGTGCTGACCCGCGATGCCGTGCCGTCGCTTTGCGACGACAGTACGGCGCGGCCATCCACACCTGGCCATGGCTGTCGCAATGACACATCCGGCAGACGAGCGCGTGGTTGTCGGACCAACGCGGCATATCGCGACCGTGTCGAGCGTGGCTGTCACTCTCAAGTGTCAATAAGCCTCGACGTTCCTGCGGCGACGTTTTACACCGAAGGCATGCTCGAGCGCGTACTTCCGAAGGGTCGACTCCTCCATCCCCAACGCCCGCTGATCGCCGCCAAGGCGGATTCGCCGCACGCCGTGGTCATCGGCGCGGGCTTTGGCGGGCTCGCCGCGGCCATTCGGCTCGGCGTTCGTGGCTATCGCGTCACGGTGGTCGATCGGCTCGACCAGGCAGGCGGCCGAGCGCGGGTGTTTCGCGACAAGGGGTTCGTCTTTGACGCCGGCCCGACGCTTGTCACGGCGCCCTTTCTCTTTGACGAGCTGTGGACCCTCTGCGGCAAGCGCATGGAAGACCACATCGACATGCGTCCGATCACGCCCTTCTACCGGATCCGCTTCGACGATGGCGACGGGTTCGAATACACGGGCGACGCGGAGGCGATGCGGCGCGAAGTGGCAAAGATCAGCCCCGAGGACGTGAAGGGCTACGCGCGTTTCCTGGAGAAGAGCGAAGCGATCTTTCAAACGGGCTTCGAGCGCCTCGCCCATGTACCGTTCAACACGGCCTTCGACATGGCGCGGGTCGCGCCTTCGATGATCAAACTCGAGAGCTACCGGACCGTTGCCCAACTCGTGGCGAAGTACATTCGCCATCCCAAGCTGCGCCAGGTCTTCAGCTTTCACCCGCTCCTCGTCGGCGGGAACCCCTACAACACCACGAGCATCTACACGCTTATCGCCTTCCTCGAGCGCAAGTGGGGCGTATGGTTTCCCATGGGCGGCACCGGCGCCCTCGTCGCCGGGATGGTCGAGCTGATCAAAGGCCTCGGCGGCAGCGTACGCCTCGGCGCGGAAGTCGAGCAGATCACGCTCGACGAGCGCAGCGAGCGCCCTCGCGCAACCGGTATTCGCCTGAAGAACGGCGAGTCGATCGACGCCGATGTGGTCGTATCAAACGCCGACAGCACCTACTTCTACCGGCACATGGTGCCCGAATCGGCGCGTCCAACCTGGACGAACCGGCGCATCGAACGAAGCGCGTCCAGTATGAGCCTCTTCGTTTGGTACTTCGGTACAAAGCGCCGCTACGAGGACGTCGCCCATCATACAATCCTGCTCGGGCCACGCTACAAGGAGCTGCTCAAGGACATCTTCGATCGCAAGGTGCTCGCCGACGATTTCAGCCTTTACCTGCACCGCCCGACAGCTACAGACCCGTCGATGGCGCCCGAGGGCTGCGACGGCTTCTACGTGCTCTCGCCCGTGCCCCACCTCGAAAGCGGAACGAACTGGGAAGCGATGGCCGAGCCATACCGCAAGCGCATCAGCGATTACCTCAGCCGTACGGTCCTGCCGGACCTGGAGGAAAACCTCGTCACCTCGCGCGTGCTCACGCCGCGCGACTTTCGCGACGACTACCTCTCGCTTCGCGGCGCCGCCTTCGGCATCGAGCCCAAACTCACCCAGTCGGCCTTCTTTCGACCGCACAACCGTAGCGAAGACATCGACGGCCTCTACCTCGTTGGCGCGGGCACGCACCCGGGCGCCGGCATGCCCGGCGTGCTGAGCACGGCCCGCGTGCTCGACTCGATCGTTCCCGATCCATGAAGCACACGCTCGCGCGACCCGGTAGTCCTGGGCCGCGCTCCGTGCAAAGCTCCCGCCCATGGAACTTCGCACTCGCCTCAAAGAAGATCTCAAGACGGCCATGCGCGCCAAGGACACGGTGGCGCGCGACACCATCCGCATGTTGAAGGCGGACCTCGACAAAGCCGAACTCGACAAGGGCAGCGACTTGGACGAGGGCGAAGTGCTCACCGTGCTCGCCCGCGCCGTCAAGACACGCAAGGAAAGCGCCGCCCAGTACGAAGAGGGCGGACGCGAAGATCTGCGCGACCAGGAGCTCGCCCAGGTTGCCGTCGTTCAGCGCTACCTACCGGAAGCAATGAGCGAAGACGAAGCCCGCGAGGCCATCAAGACCATCGCCGCGGAGCTTTCGATCGAATCGAAGAAGGACATGGGCCGACTCATCAAGGAAACGCTCGCCCGCCATCGGGGGCAGCTCGACGGTAAGCTGGCGTCGAAGATCGCTGGCCAGATCCTCAACTAACGAGGGTGCGCCTGCAATCGTCGCCGGTGTGGAACCAGTGCGCTGCGCGGCAGACCCCGCGCGGGCGAACTGGGGGCCCCGTACTGTGGACACGGCGGGCGCTCGCGGCCCACGTCGCCGCCGCGAGCCGGACCCCATCGCCCGCGCGGGCGGGAGCTGCCATCTTCATGGACCGGTGCGCCATCGGGGCTTCTTTGGGTCGACGCTGCCCCTCGAAGCGCACTACCTTGGGTCATGCGCTTATTCCTGTTCGCCTTTCTTGTTCTCGGCGTCGCTTGCGGCGACGACTCCAGCGCCACGCCGGAAACGGGCGTCGATGCAGCGACGGAGGCGGGGGCGGAAGTGGGTGTGGACGCGGGCATCGATGCAGCGCTGGAGATGGCCGTCGACGCCGGGCCGCAGACGCCGCGTGAGCGACTCTCCTTCGGCGGTCCCTTCGCCATCGGCTTCTCGACGCTCAACGTGAGCTACACGGCGATCGACGAGAGCGGACCGCGTGAGCTCGAGGTCGATGTCTGGTACCCCGCGGCGGACGGCGCTGAGGGCGGTTTCGCCGAGTACGCCCTGCGCAACTCGACCAGCGCCGTGGTGGATGCCCCTGCGGCCGACGGTTCCTTTCCCACCTTTGTCTTCTCCCATGGCAACCAGGTGCCCGCGGATGTGTCGTCGCTGCTCATGGAGCATCTTGCCTCCCACGGTATGGTCGTCATCGCGCCGGGCCACACGGGCAACACGTCGATCCTCGCGGACCGCGACACGGCCATCTACTACCACCGCCCGGCGGATGTTTCCGCGGCCCTAACTGCCGTGCTCGACGATGGGCGGCTGGGCGCCAGCGCCGGCACGCCGCGCATCGTCGGCGGTCACAGCTTTGGCGGCTATACGGCCCTCGCCGTCGGCGGCGCCAGCTACGACACCACCTTCATTCGCGAAGGCTGCGAAAGCGGCGACCTGGATAAGCCCATCTGCACGGACCTCGACGACGAAGACGTCGCCCTCTTTCAGGCCGGCTTCTACGACGACCGCTTCAGTGCGGTCGTGGCCATGGCGCCGGGCGACGCCGACCTTTTCGGCGAAGGCACCTCCACGCTGCAGCTGCCGCTCTTTCATATGGTCGCCGAAAACGACGGCGCGCCCCGCGGCGAAAGCGCCAACGACACGATTTGGGCCAACGCGCCCGGCGTGAACGACCTGCGCTGGAACCTGCTCCAGTCCGACCACAATGCCTTCACGGACACCTGCCTGGGTCTGATTCGTCTGCGGTGCTCAGACGAAATCGAGCCTGAGCTGGAAGTTGAGTACATTCGCACGTACCTGCTCGCCTACCTCGTGGCGCGGGTCATCACGACGCCCGAATCAGCCGAAGCCGAAGCCGTGCTCACAGCGAGCGATGCGCAAGTCGAGCTCGCAACCTCGGAAGACCGCCCAAGCGAGGAGTAACCCCGGGCCTCCTTTGTCGCGGCGGCATTGTGTGGTGTCCCGCTGCCGCCCGCTTGAAATACCGACGACGGAAGCCGAAGCGAGACGCCCCTTGGAAAAATCGCCTCCGGGCAACGACGCACCGTATGCGCGGCCTTCCGATCCTCGTGCTCTGCGCGTGTGCGTCGAGTTTCACGCCTCCCGGCGCCGACGATGACGCGGGTCTGGACGTTGCCGCACGACCGCCGCCCGGTGAGCTCGGCGATCCCTGCATACCGGTGGCTGCTCCAGACCCGCTCTTTTCGAACGAGGTCTACGTCGAGCGCGGAAGCTCCGCGTGCTCCCGCGTGGAGGCATGCATCGCCGTGCAGCTCGACGGCAGCCCCTACACGAGCCGTGAAGACTGTGGCCGCGGCCCCGGTTGCGAAGGCTTGGCCAGCCGCGCAGACATCGCTGAGCGGGTCTTTTGCTCGTGCCGTTGTACGGTCCCGGCAAGCTCACTCGAACCGCCCTGCGAGTGCGCGCCGGGCTTCTTCTGCGATGCTCGGACGGACTTTGCCACGCCTGGCTCCCCCGTGAGCGGTGCCTACTGCGTGCGCGAATCGCTGCGATAGACCGTTTACGCGGACGAGCTACTGCAGCAACGATTCGACGAGGTTCGCGAGGAGCGCGAGCCGTTCGGCGGTGCACGCACCTTCCGAACGACGAAGGTAGACGGTACGCCCTGCCGCTTCGATCGCTTGGTCCGAAGCGTTCTGACGTTGGCTGCCGACTTCGATCCACGCGTCGCCCCGTTCGAAGCGCGCAACGCAACCGGCACGCGCGGCGCTGGCGGCGTCCTCGCCGGACTCGTCCTTGTCGCCGCCCTCACTCACCGGGCGGCGAAAGCCTGCGCCGCACGCGGCGTCCACGTCCGCCGGCAAGAGAAGGACCGGTTCGCAGCCCTCGGGCCGAACGGGCGGCCTGGGGGCGCCAGCGATGCGGTAATAGCGAAGCGTGTCTTCGCGTCCGCTCGGCAGGCCTTCGGGCCCGCCTTCGATGCGAAGGTCCGATCGCACCCGACCCACCTGAGGGCAGAAGCGTTCTTCCGTGTGCACGACCGCGTTTGCCAACGGTCCGCTCGCCGCGCGGCAGCTCCGACGCACGTCGACGCAACACTCCTGGAACTGCACGCCCCCAACCGCGAAGGACGCGTCCACGGCCGTGTAGGCCGCTTCGCAGCGCTGGCCTTCGTCACCATAAGTCCACGCGTGGTTGAGCTCGAGGGGGGCGTCGAGCAGGCGCGCCACCTCGCGCCCTTCGCCGTCCACTTCCACGACCGCGTCGTCTCGAACAACAACACGCAGCGGTGCCGTGCGCCCGTCGCCAAAGATCACCGCCATGTCGCCCTGCTGGCCCGTCACCGCCGTCACGGCTCGGCCAATCGAAGACTCGAAGAGCCAACGATCGCCGGGGGCGGTGGGAAAGTAGCTCGCCAGCCGAACGGCGTCCGAAGCCGGTTCGACGTCTGGCTCGCCGCCGCAGGTGCAGGCAGCGAACAAGACCAGCGCCGCGTAACGCGCCTTCACGGCGACGAAGGCGCGGCGCTGTCCTTCGCCTTTGTCGCTTTCTTGGCGGCCTTTTTCGTCGTCCTCTTCTTCGCGGCTTTCTTGGTCGACTTCCTGGTCGACTTCTTGGCGGCCTTCTTCGTCGACTTCTTCGCGGCCTTCTTCGTCGACTTCTTTTTGGTGCTCTTCTTGGTCGACTTCTTCGACGACTTTCGCTTCTTCGTCGGCCCCTTGTCCCGGCGAAGCTGAAGCAGCTCCTGGGCGCGCTCCGGCGTGATCGAATCGATGTGATCACCGGTGCGCAGCGACGCGTTCGTTTCGCCGTCCGTCACGTACGGCCCCCAGTTACCGTCCTTCAGCACGATGGGCTTCTCGGAAACGGGATCGATGCCGAGCTCGCGCAGCGGCGGCTTCGCGCGACGCCGGCCACGCTTTGGCTCGGCGAGGAGCTTCATACACTCTTCGACGGTCACCGTGAAGATCTGGTCTTCGGTCTCGAGGCTGCGGTTTTCCTTGCCCTTGACGATGTACGCGCCGTAACGGCCGTTCGTCGCCTGAATCTCCTCGCCGTCCGGCGCCTTGCCGACCACACGGGGAAGTGAGAGCACTTGAAGTGCCTCTTTGAGTCCGACCTTGGCAGGCTCCATCGTCGACAGCAGCGACGCGGTCTTCGGCTTTTCCTTGCTGCCCTTTTCGACCTCACCCACCTGGACGTACGAGCCAAAACGTCCGGCCTTCAGGAAGATCGTCAGCCCCGTTTCCGGGTCCGTCCCGAGCGGTCGGTCGTCCTTCGGCGCTTCAATGATCTCCGTTGCACGGGCCAGCGTCAGCTCATCGGGCGGCAGGTCTTCGGGAACGCTCGCCGTCGTTCCCGTCTCGCCCTTGTACGTCAGGTAGGGACCGTAGTTGCCCATGCGAAGCTGGATGGTCTTACCTTCCTTTGTTTCGCCGATATCGAAGCTCTCGAGTCGACGAATCTCCGCAAGGCCGTCATCCGTACCCGGGTTGAGCTGAGCCATCTTGCGCTCGACGAGCGCTTCCAGGCCCTCGTGGTTGTCGCCGCCGAAGAAGAAGCGCTTGAGCCACTTGCTTCGCTCCGCATCGCCGCTCGCGATCGCGTCGAGGTCGTCCTCCATGCGGGCCGTGAAGTCATAGTCGATGAGGTGACCGAAGTGGTCCTCCAACATGCGAATGACCTGAAAGGCGCGCCAGGTCGGAATCATCGCCGAGCCCTTTTTCCAAACGTAGCCACGCTCCTGAATGACATTGATGATCGAGGCGTACGTCGACGGACGGCCGATGCCGCGCTCCTCGAGCCATTTCACCAGGCTCGCCTCTGTGTAGCGCGAAGGCGGCTGGGTCTCGTGGCCCTTTGGCTCGATGGCCTTGGCCACGACTTCTTGACCTTCCTGAAGATTCGGCAAGCGGCGCGAGGTCCGGTTCTTTTCGCCTTCGTCGTCCGTGCCCTCCTCGTAGGCCTTCAAAAAGCCAGGAAAGGTGATCGTGGTGCCGCTAACGCTAAACTCCGTGTCCTGACCGTCGACGTTGGCGTGCAAACGAAGCGTGATCGTATGGCCGCGCGCGTCTTCCATTTGGGACGCGATCGTGCGCTTCCAAATCAGCTCGTAGACTTTCTTCGCGTCCGGGAGGCTGACGGCCTTGGCCACCTCCGCGGGCGTCTTGAAGCGGTCGCCGGCTGGCCGAATCGCTTCATGAGCCTCCTGCGCGTTCTTCACCTTGCGCGTGTATTGACGAGGCGCCTTTGGAAGATCCGCTTCGTCGTAGAGCTCGGTGATCTGCCGACGGGCGGCGCCGATGGCCGCCGTCGAAAGCGTCGTCGAGTCCGTACGCATGTAGGTAATAAAGCCGTTTTCGTAGAGCATCTGCGCGGCGCGCATCGTGCGGCTTGAGCTGAAGCGAAACTTTCGGCCCGCTTCCTGCTGAAGCGTCGAGGTCATAAAGGGCGCGGCTGGACTGCGCTTGTAGGGCTTGCGCTCCACCTTACCAACGCGAAAGGACTTGCCCTTCAGCTTCTCGCTGAGCGCCTTGGCGCCGGCTTCGTCGAGGGGGAATACATCGCGCCCCTTGAGCTCGCCGGACTCGTTGTAGTCGCGGCCCGACGCCACACGCTTGCCGTCGATGCGCGCCAAGGACGCGTCGAAGGCAGGCTCGTTCGCCAGCTGAAAGGTGCCGTTGAGGTCCCAATAGGATGCGCGCACGAAGGCGATACGCTCACGCTCACGCTCGACCACGGCGCGCGTCGCCACCGATTGCACCCGGCCGGCAGAACGCGAACGGGCGCGCTGCCGAACGACCATCGTCATGGCAAATCCGTAAAGACGGTCGAGGATGCGGCGCGCTTCCTGCGCGTCGACGAGGTGCTGGTCGATCTCGCGTGGCGACTCGACGGCGTTCTTGATCGCCTTGGGCGTGATCTCGTGAAAGACCATGCGCCGTACGGGAACCTTCGGCTTGAGCACCTCGAGGAGGTGCCACGCGATCGATTCTCCCTCGCGGTCTTCATCGGTCGCGAGCAAGAGTTCGTCGGACGCCTTTAGCTGCCGACGAAGCTCGGCGATGTGCGACTTCCGGCCGTCCGACACCAAGTAAATGGGCGCGAAGTTGTTGTCCACGTCGACGGCGTAGGAGTTGATGTACGCGTTGCTCTTGCGAAGCTTTTTGTCGAGGTTCTTCGGGACCGCGAGGTCGCGAATGTGGCCGATCGACGATTCCACAACAAAGCCCTCACCGAGGTACTTCTGAATCGTTTTGGCTTTGGCGGGTGACTCGACGATGACGAGTGAACGGGACACGAGAAATCCTGGGTGCGAAGGGGTGGTTGGAAGAGTGGATGGGCAATGCCCGTCGATGCGCGAACGCCCCGCTACATCGTTGCAGCGGGGCGATGGTCCGTACGCACGGCGACGTTCAGTCCACGATCGCCGTGAGACTCAGCTCGCCCAAGGCGCCAAAAGGGACGAGTTCGCTCGTCAGCTGAATGGGGTTGAAGGGTTTGAATCGGTGCACGGACGGTGATTCCTCACGAAGCATTAAAGAGGTACGGACCCGAGCCATAACGCCCATCGCGAGCGCTGGCAACGATCTCACCGAACGGTAGAATCCGGCCGCGCGACAAAATACGAATGATTTCAGACATTTCTGACGCTTATTTCTTTGTGAGCACCAACAAGGAGGGCCATGTCCCCAAATGAGGACATGGCCCTTTTCACTTTCTTCAACCGGCTGACGACTAATCGTCGGAGAAGTCGAGGACGGGTAGCTCATAGGCGAGCTCGTAGAACATGCCGTCGCCGCCTGGTCCCGCCGAGTCGACGTAGATTCCATGCACGCCGCGACGAAGGTCGTCTTCGTTCGAAATGCGCGCGCCGCTGTTCGGCCCACCGCCGACGGGTCGGCAGTTGTTGAACGGGTTGAAGGTGAAATCGCTGCAGTTTTCCTGCTCACCCGTCGCACCGGAGACCCGGTAGATGACCGGGTCGTACGCATCGCCGTCGAAATTCTCCGCGGACCAGCTGCCGCCGTCCGTCGGACAAACGCTGAAGGAGTGGTCCTGCCCTGTGCCGCAGGCCGCGAACCAACGCAGGTCCTCGCCGCTGCGGCTCGTGAGTGGCCCTCCGCAGCCGTCCGACTCCCGGTCGTTGGGCCCGATGAGAACATCCAGGGACGTTACACCTTCTCCCGACAGCGGTACGTCGTAGAAGAACGATGCATCGGCTGGCAAAAACTGCAGGTTCAGGTTGAATGACCCGACGGAACGGATGCTGAAACCGCCGACGGAAAGGTAGACCGTGCCTCCGACGAGATAGGCTCCCAAACACGATTGGAAATCCGAGAAGTCGTCATCGTTGAACGGTTCCTCACGGCAGGGGCAGTCGTCGTTGCACTGACCGGCGATGGGAACGCCGTCGACGTTCGTCAGGAACACGGACGTGTCGTAGGCCGAGTTCGCCGTGTCGATCCAAAGCGCGCCTTCGCTCGGAGGATCGATTCGGTACCAGATGTTCGGACCTCCCGAATCGCACTCGACGCCCGAGGGCACGTCCGTCGTGGCGCCCGCTGTGGTGCCGGTCAGCGAGACGCTGCCGCCGTTGGCCGGCAACTCGATGACCTGGGCGTTCGCTCGAAGATCGTTGCCGGGTCGGCAAATGCCTCCGTCACACAACGTGCCATCGGCGCAGATCGTCCCGCACTCGCCACAGTTGTTGCTGTCGAGGTTCACGTCCGTACAGGTGCCGCCACACTCCACGAGCGCGCCCGCGCAGGTCGTCGCCGTGCAGGTGCCCGCCACGCAGGTCTGACCGCCGGTGCATGCGTTGCCGCAGTCACCGCAGTTTGCCACGTCGAGCTGGGTGTTTACGCAGGCACCGCGGCACTCCTCCGTACCGCTCGGACAAACGCATCGGCCGGCTTCGCAGGTGGCGCCGGGATCGCAGGGCGCGTCGCAGGCACCGCAGTTGTTCGCATCCGTTGCCACGTCTGTGCAGACGTCGCCGCAGGTTTCGCCGCCGCACTCGCAGCGGCCAGCGACACAGGCCTGACCGGTATCGCAGGCCCGCTCGCAATCGCCGCAGTTCATCGGGTCGTTCTGCGTGTCGATGCACTGTTCGCCGTCGTCAATACGGCAGACCGTGCCGCCGCAGCCCGCCACGCACGCGCCGTCGCGGCAGCTCTCGCCGTCGCCGCATTCGGTGTTGCAGCTCCCGCAGTTTGCCCGGTCGTTGTTCGTGTCCACGCAGACGTCGTTGCAGCGGTCCGGCGTGGGGTCTTCACACTCGGAAGGCGTGCACGCGCCGCGCGTGCACACTTCGCCGTCTTCGCAACGGGTGGAGCAGTTGCCGCAGGCGTCGTTGTTCGTGTCCGTATCGGTGCAGCCGATGTCGCCGCCGCAGTCCGTTTGACCACGATCGCAGCTACTCGCGGGACGGCAGCGGCCGTCATCGCAGGTCTCCGTAGGGTCGCACTCGACGCCACAGTCGCCGCAGTTGAGCGGGTTGCTCTGCACCGGCGTGCAGCGCATGCGGCCTACGAGCATGCAAAGGCGCTCATCGGACTCGCAATCGTCCACAACGCGCTCGTCCTCGCCCATGCGATCGTCCGTGCCGCTGTCGCGAATCGGTGGGTCCGCGGAATCGCAGCCTGCCCATGCGAGCGCCAAGATAAGCCATGCTCTCTTCATTCGTACCTCCAAAGCCCTATTCTGCCCGATTTTACGCGTTCCTGGCCAATGATCTGGGCTAAGCTGTGTGTCCCTTCACACCAAGGGCTAAAGATCGCGCGATGTACCGCCGTTGATCCGTCCTATGGTCGCCCCTCTCGGTGGGCCGAAGCTCGACGGTCCGCTCATCGCGCCCCTTGAAGGCGCCCGAACTCCCCTTCGAAACAAGGTGGAGGGGTATCGGCGCGTCGTCGAGGCAGAGGCGACGCTCTTGGCGGACGCTCCGAGGGAAGTCCTGAGCGCCGAAGAGCGCTACCCCGCGGACATCGTCGCCGCCGGGCGAGCTGCCCAAGCGGAAGGTCGGGCGGGCCGTGGGCCCGACGTTGAAGCGCCGGCCAGCCCTGAGCTTCCTGCCGGCGCTTCCGAAGATGCGCCCGAGCTGCTAAGCGGGCCCGAACTCCCCGGCGCAGACCGGGTGGAAGACGGTGAGGCTCCCGAACTGCTGACGGGCCCCGAACTGCCCGGTGCAGACCGGGCCGTTCGCGGGGAAGCTCCCGAACT
Organism: Myxococcota bacterium; assembly: GCA_039201085.1. Classification (GTDB taxonomy): domain Bacteria; phylum Myxococcota_A; class Polyangia; order Polyangiales; family Houyiibacteriaceae; genus JBCCRV01. The sequence goes on from JBCCRV010000011.1 coordinate 16,596, forward strand.
ATGGACGGGTCCCGAACTGCCGGGTGCGGAGCAGACCGAAGGCCGTGCAGACGCGCTCCTGAGCGGCCCCGAACTTCCGGGGGCCGAAGGCGAGCTCCAGGACAAGCGCGAACGGGCGATCGAACCCAACGAAGCTACCAAACGCAACAAACGCACCCCGGGCGCCACCGAGGGCGCGACCGACTCGGTTCAGGAGCCGGTCAACGCCGCCGAGGTCGAGCGGCTTCGCCAGCGCGACCGAGAGGTGCGCAACCACGAGTTGGCCCATGCGGCCGCCGCCGGCCCGTACGGCGGTCCGCCGCGCTATGAACTCGAGCGCGGTCCGGACGGTACGATGTACGCGACGGGCGGCAACGTACGCATCGACGTCTCGCCCGTACCCGGCGACCCGGATGCGACGATTCGTAAGATGCGCCAAGTGCGCCGCGCCGCCCTCGCGCCGGCCGAGCCGTCGGCCCAAGACCGGCGCGTGGCCGCCCGGGCGGCGGCCGAAGAAGCAAAGGCGCGCTCGGCGCTGCGGCGTACGCAAGCGCAGGAACGCGAAGCCCGCGAAGCCGCGGCGGCCGAAGGGGGCGCGTCCCAAGACGACCCTGGCCAGACCGAATCGCTCGGTCGCGGCGCCCGCACGGTGATGACCCTCAACGCCCAGCGCGCCTACGCGCGGGGACCGGCTGGCGACGGCTAGCTCGTAAGCGGTTAGCGTTCATGCTGTGAACGGCTCGGAAGGTGAAATGGGGGTAGTGGCCTACGACTTCGCGGACCTCTGCTGGCTGCTCGCCGGCGGCGTGGGTCCGATGGAAGCCGTGGAAGGCAGTGCCACAAAGCCGAGCCCGGAAGCGCACTTGCAGCGGTTCGCCTCGGCGCATTTTCCCGAGGCTCAAAAAACCCCGGATGCCGTCCTCTGGCGCGCCAGGGATGCCTTTCCCACGTTCGAAACGGACTTTCTGGCGCGGCGCGGCTCGGAATGAGCTCCGCGAAGAGCGTGCGCCCCTCCGTGGGCTGCACTATGGAGGTCCCTTGGAGACCATCCACGGAAACACCGCGGGGCTGAGCCCCTCGGACACGAAAGCGCTGCAGCGCATCTACCGACGCCGCGTACCGATGGACCGCCTCACGACGCCCGAGCTGACCCGCTCGATGGCCGAGGTGAGTCATCGCACCGGTCGTCAGGTCGGCGTGCTCGTCTCGCGAAGCGGCACGATCGAGCACGTCATCGTGGGCGACGCCACAAAGCTCATGCTTCCCGACGTGGGCCGTCTGCGCGCCGGCGCGGGCCGCCTGCGCGGCCTTCGTTTGCTGCACACACACCTCGCCAACGAACCGCTTTCGCGCGATGACATCGTCGACCTGACGCGCCTCCGGCTCGACTTGATCGCAGCCTTCTGCCTCTCGCCCGATACGGGCCAGCCCACCTGGCTCTACTACGGCCACTGCGTACCGGGCCTCGCGGCGGACGGTACGAGCCAGCCGCCGTACCGAAGCTACGGCCCCCTCTCCTACCACCGCACGGAGCTCAACGTCGGCGAACTCGTCGAAGGGCTCGAAGAAGAGTTCGCGCGCGCCTTTCGCTCGTACGACACGACGGCCAAGGACGGCCGCGCCATTCTCGTGCACGTGACGGACAAGCGGCGCGCACGGCACGCCGACGATTCGCTACGCGAACTCACGGAGCTCGCACGCACCGCGGGCGTCAACGTCGTCGATACGGTTCTGCAGGTTCGCACGCGCGTTGATCCCAAGTACGTGCTCGGCCGCGGCAAGCTGGAGGACGTCGTCATTCTCGCGATGCAGCACGACGCCGAGGTGCTGATCTTCGACCGCGAACTTCGCCCGAACCAGGCGGCGGCCATTGCAGCCATGACCGATCTCAAGGTCATCGACCGCACCCAGCTGATCTTGGACATCTTCGCCCAGCGCGCCCAGAGCCGGGACGGCAAGCTGCAGGTCGAGCTCGCCCAGATGCACTACCTGCTTCCACGCCTTGGCCAAAAGGACGACGCCCTCAGCCGGCTTACGGGCGGCATTGGCGGCCGTGGACCGGGAGAAACGAAGCTCGAGATAGGCCGACGCCGGGCGCGCGAACGCATCACGCGGCTTTCGAAGCAGCTCAAGCAGCTTGGCAAACAGCGCAAGCAGCGCCGCGCACGCCGGGGCCGCAGCCAGGCGAAGATCGTGGCCATCGTGGGCTATACGAACGCCGGCAAGAGCACCCTTCTCAACGCGATCACCGGCGCCGATGTGCTCGCCGAAAACAAGCTCTTCGCCACGCTGGACACGCGCGCACGCCGCGCACGCCTGCCCAGCGGAAACGAAGTCGTCATGACGGACACGGTCGGCTTCATTCGCGACCTTCCGAAGGATCTCTTCGCCGCCTTTCGCGCCACCTTTGAGGAGGCGGCGGACGCCGACCTTCTGCTGCACGTCGTCGACGGTTCGGACCCGATGCACGAAGAGCACGTGCGGACCACGGAGGCGCTTCTGCTGGACCTGGGCCTCGAAACGATGCCGCGTCTGGTCGTCTACAACAAAACGGACCGCCTCGACCCGCGGCGCGCCGCGATGCTGGCCCACGCGCACGACGGCGTCGCCGTGAGCGCCGCCGAACCCAGCTCGCTCAAGCCGCTTCTGCGCCGCGTCGACCGCATGCTCTTTCCCCTCGCGGGTGATGGGCTCGTTAGCGTGCGAAACATCACGCACCCAAGCTAAGCTGCACGTCAGTCTAGACAGGCGGGCGCTCATTGGCGGCGCGAACGCGTGAAGGCCAGCAGCGCCAGGAGAAGGAGACACGCGACGAGCGCGCCGCCCGCGTACGGAAGACCGCTTTCGCCCACCACCTTCCACAAGGGCCAGATGACCGGATGCACGGTTTCGGCGCCCTCCTCCAGCTGCGCAATCGTTCGCCAGAAGGCCAGCGCGACGACGAGCGCGAAGGCCGCGAGGCAGCCGCTCCCGGCGCGAAGCTCGCCTTTGCGGTCGCGCTCTTCCATTCGAACGGCCTACTTCTTTGCGATGGGCTTGAGACCGACGCGACCGTTCTTCACGACCACTTCGAAGTCGATGCGCTTGCCGCCGTGCTTCTTGCGCAGCTCCGGCTCCATCTTCTGAATGCGCTTTTTGAGCTTCTCAAAGCTGACGTTGTCGACGCGCTCGGCGTTGCTCTTTCGAGCGGCCACGTAGCGGTCAAAGACACGACGCATGTCGCCATCGGAAAGGCCCGCGCGCTTCGTCCCGGGCGCTGGCGCCCGACCGGGCGGAGGCGGCGGCGGCTTGGCAGCGGGCGGCGGTGGCGGCTTTGCGGCGGCGGGCGATCGCGCAGCAGGCGCTTTCGGCGCAACGGGTTTCGCAGCCGCTGACGCAGGGGCGGGCTTCGCGGCAGCCGGGGTCGCCTTGGGCACCTCCAGCGCATCGAGCGCTGCGCCGATCTCCGCGTCAAAGTCGAAGCCGCCCGCTCCGAAGTCCAGCTCGAGCGCCGGCTCGGGCGCGGCCTTCGCGGCGACGGGCTCTTGGCGCCGGTTTCGCCGATCGCGCACCTTCATGACATCGCGCCGAAAGGTGCCCTCTTCGATCTGGCGGCTGACGCGCGCCCAGTAGGTGCTCAAAGTGGTCCAGCGAGCGTAGATCGAGTTGAACTTGAAGCGCGCCGCCGTGTTGTTCGGCTGGTTCCGCCGAAGCTCGCGAAGCCGGCGGTCGAGGGCATCCCGCGCACGAACGGGCGGCACGCGCTCCATACCCTGAATCCATTGGTCGTAGCGGGCCTTCAGCACCGCGAGATCGGTTTCCGCCTCGGCCGTCGCGATCTCAAAGTCGCGTCTATTCATGGCTGAGGAATCGGTCGCTCATAGGGGCGTGATCACGAGGTTGTCGAAGAACAGGTCCGATTGCCAGTTATTGAAAGCGAAGTGGTCGTGGCCGTTGCCTTCCAAAGGCCGAGGGTCTTCCATCGTTGCGAGCTCCACGTCGTCCGCCCAGGCGGTGATGCGGTTGCCTCGGCGCTCGACCTTCATGCGGTACACGCGGCCCACTTCCACCGGATTTTCCGGACCATCGGCGCGGTCATCGGCGTGCTCATCCATGCGCGCGATCGCGTTCGTCGCGTTGTTCCAACCACCGAAAATCACCACGTAGCTCGTCGCCGTGTACGAATCCTGCTCGGCGCGGCTCGTTCCGTCGCCGAAGAGTTCAACCTTGATATCGCCCGAGGGCGACATGCTCTTTACGTCGAACTCGACCCGCACGTCCCGCGGAAGCACGCGGCGCAGCCAAAGGGGCTTGTTTCGCGCACCGCGCACATGAAGCCAGCCGTCACGAATCTCATACGGACCCCCCGTGTTGTGCCAGTGGTCACCGAGCTGCTCCCGGTCGAAGTTGTCCGAAAATCCATCGGCCGGCACCGCAGGATCGCCCTGGGGGGTGCAGCTAGCGGAGAAAAGCAGGCCAAAAGCCAACGTTAGGCGAAGCATGGCACCGAGCTTGTCAAATCACGCCTTCACGAGCAATCGGGTTCCGCCGGCACCATCGCCAAAGGGGCTGCGGTGTCAGATCAGCAGGCAGCGAACGTCTTCGATGTCGGCTTCGTTGTTGTCTTCGAGGCACTCTTCGATCGAAGCGTCGGCGCTGACCCCGTCCACCTCGACAACGAAGGACGTGGCCGCGCCCGAGTCCGGCAGGGGCACGACGAACTCGAGTACCTCGGACGCGCCCGGGAGGAGCGGCACGGTCGTCGCGCCCCGCGCCAGCTCATCGCCCCGCGCGTCCGCCGCGCCGGCAAAGACCACCACAGGCACGCCGGGCGCGACGCCCAGGTTTCCTTCGTTCGACACACGAGCCAGGAGCGTCGCTTCGCTGCTCGCGCAGCGGTCGAGGCGCACCGAAAGGCCGACCTGAAGGTCCGGCGCGTTAAAGACGCCCTCCCCTTGCACATTCTGGCGGAAGTTATTGAGACCGGGCGTTTCCCAGTTCGTGGCCGGCACGGCCGGAATCGCACCCGAAGAAGTCACGTTCGTCACGCTATAGGCGTGCTGGTTCCACACTTGGCGCGTGCGCACCCATCGGTCGTTCGCGTCGCCGTAGACGAAGATGCCTTCGCGCAGCCCTTCGAAGGCCTCCGCGCCGGGACAGGTTCGGCCGCTCGAAAAGGCGTTCGCGACTGTCACGAGCTCGGAGTTTCCGTCCGCGTCCACGTCCACGACGAGCGGGTACTCATGAATCGTCGCCGATGTGCTCGGGATCTGAAGCAGCACTTCGCCGGTGCGCCCGCTGAACACCCACACGTGGCATTCGTCTTGGTAGACCACCTCTGCGCTTCCGTCGCCTTCGAAGTCGAAGACGCTCGAGCCCGTCGCGTTGCTTGAACGGTCGATCGTCGGCTGGGTCCACACCACGGGATCGTCGCGGCTTGGATCAAAGACGACATAGCTGCTGCCGCCCGCCACGCCGATTTCCGGCCCGTCCATGCCGTCGAAGTTGGCCACCGTCGGCGGTCCACCGAGGTTGCCGTCCACGCCGTCGTGGGGAATCGGCGTCGGGCCCCACTCGATGGCGCCCGTCGCGCCATCGAGCAGGTACACGTTGCCTTCGGCAACGAGCACCACCTCGGCCTGCGGGTCCTCGTCAAACTGCGCGAGGGCTGGGTAGCCATCGAGAATCGGCGCGTCGTCCATCATCGCCGTCCATTTGGGCGTGCCGTCCCGTTCCCACGCGCTTCGACCCGTCACGATGTCCAAGAGCCCGTCGTCGTCGATATCCGCCACGGCCGCAATACCGCCCGTGTACGACGGCGGCGAACCTTCCTGACCGCCGGCGCCAACGGTGAAGAGCTCGCGGCCGTTTGCGTCGAGCACAACGCCGCCCCAGAGGATCTCACTGACGCCGTCGCCGTCGAGGTCTGCCAACGTGGGCGCGCCGTTGCCGCCGGCGATGCCCAGCGGTGCGTCCGTCGTCGAAGTGGCGCGCCAGAGCTCCGTTCCGCTGGCGTCGAGGGCAAAGGCTCGGCGCGGTACGTCGCCGGACCCGCTGTTTTGACCCACGCCCACGATGACGATGTTGCCGTCGCCCCGTAGGTCCCCGGCGGCGATCGAAATGCGGCCGTAGGTGACCGTTTCGCTCACCCAAAGCTCCTCGCCCGTGTCGCCGGCAAAGGCCCGGATGGCGCCTTCGTTGAGACTCGTTCCTGAGCAGCCAAAGTTGGCGATGATCTCCGGAACGCCGTCGCCCGTGATGTCCACCACAACGGGCGCGGAAATCGCCTCGTAGCACGTCGGCCGAACATCCGATTCGGTCAGCTCAAGTTCAAGGGTTACGGCGAAGTCGTCAAAGGTGGGCTCGATCTCGCACGCGACGGGGTCGAACTGCGGCAAGCATCGACCGAGCGTCGGTTCGCAGAAGGCGCCGCCCGGGCAATCAAAGCTGTCGGTGCATTCGTCGCCGGGCGTCACGCATGCGTCGTTCACGCACACGTCCGACGCGGCATCGCAGCAGGCGCCGCCACAGCGAACGCCCGTGTCGCACGTCGGCACGCATGCTTCCTCGATGCACTCCGTGCCTACGGCGCAGCACACCGGCGGGTCGCCGCAGAACACGAGGCTCTCGCACATGGCCTCGTCCGGTGCCATGTCCATCGCCACATCCATGCCGCCGTCCGTACCCATCTCCGGCGCGCCATCGCCGTCCGTGCCCATGTCGCCGACCAGGATGCAGCGGTCGTCGACGCACACGCCTTCACACGTGGCGGGATCGCATGAGCCCGTGCCGTCGTCGTCGCCGCAGGCGAGGGCAGCGAGCATGGCGAAAGCGACGAAAGGGAGCAGCAGGCGCATGCGAGAATCTAACACAGCGACCACACGCACCGTCGCACCTCACGCTCCACTCTCCCCCGTCACGCTCCACTCTTCCCCTTGCCGCTCACTCAGGAGGACTAAGCTGAGCGGCTCCACCGGCGCGAGCCCTAATCGCCGCCGCTTCGCCGGGACCGGCGGATGTCCACATCACGCGAGCGGTGCTCCAGGGTGGATCCGGGCCGCTGTCGCCAAATCGCGAACGGTTGTTTATCGGTTCGCCGCAGCGCTCAGGGCACGCGGCGCCGACGACATCGCCGACCGGATGGCGGCCCCCAGGGCCTGACCGGCCAGGCGCTGTTCCTGCTCGCGACGGTTTGCGCGCGGCGCTTCACTGCCCGTCGCTGCGCCGCTCAACATGCCGCGTAGATCGCGCCCCGGCTCCGTCAGCAGCACGAGGTTGATGGCGCAGCGCACGGAGAGCTCGCGACGACGACGCTGCCGCTCCACCTGCAGCAAGTTTCCATCGAGCCGCAGCGAGGGAATGCGGCGGCGGTCGATCTGACGGCGCGCCGCTTGGTCCACGTCCGACGACGACTCAAAAACGGCCACGCCACGCACGAGTCGAAGCTGGCGGCGCAGCTCCGTGCGGAATTCGCTCAAGAGCGGCTCGGCGCCGCGAAAGTTGCTGCGGTCGGCGACGTCACCCATCACGACGACGTAGCGAACACGCGGCCAAGCGATCGAGTCGGCCCGCGGAATCGTGACGGCAGCCGGATACACGCCGTCGCCCGTACGGACGCGCCGCCCCCGCTGCGGCGCCGCCGCTTCACTGTTTTCTTCGAGCCGCTCGAGGGCCCGCTGCGCCTGCATGCGCACGGATGCGGACGAGTCGCGACGCGCGCGGCGCAGCGCCCGCCGGGCGCGTCGATCGCCCAGCCGTCCGAGGGCCGTCGCTGCCGCCGCACGAACGGCCGGATTCGATTCGCGCAAGGCGCGTTCGAGCGCCGGTCGCACGCTGGCGTCGCCCGTATTCCCGAGGGCAAAGGCCGCCTGCACGCGTACACGAAAGTCCGAGCCCGATCGCAGTGTGCGCAGCATGACGTTGCGCTCCTGAGCGATGCCCGGAAGGGCCGCGAGGACGACGAGCCCAAGGGCGAGCAAGCGCGCCGCGCGCGCCAGGCGACCCTGTTGCCGCCGTGGCCCAAACTTGCTCAGACCGTCACCCATCGGACGTCTTTATCGTAGGGCTCGAAGCATGTAGGCCGTCAACCTCCCATGTCGCACACGGACCGCCCGCGAGCATGAACCGGCAGGGCCCTTCAACCTGGTCCACGCTTATGGCCCTTGGTCCGCCCCAACGGGCGGGCAGCGACGACAACCGGTGCATCCAGCGAACACGCGCATCGGACGGAGCGCGATCGTCGGCATTCACCGATCGGTGCATCCATCTTCGTCCGCATCGATGAATTCATCCGTTTCGGGATCGATCGCCGGCGCCTCGTTCATGCACTGGTCGTCGACATCCGGAATGAAGTCGTTGTCGTTGTCCGGATCCATGCATCCGTCGTCGTCTTCGAACTCGTCGAAGTCCTCCGGCAGGTGTGGACACTCGTCCCGATCGTCGGGAATGCCGTCGAGGTCCGCGTCGTCGTCGAACGCGCGCGGCGACCAAGTTAAGGAAAAGAACGCCCGCGCGCGCGGCGAGCCCACGCCACGTCGAAACGCGGTGCCCGTACCCACGGCGTACGTCACGCCCCCCCGCGTGAGCGTGATCGCCAGGTCGCCTTCCAAGCCGTTTCGCGGACCTCCGCCAAAGCGCGCGTCGAGCACGCCGCGCACCTCGATGCGGGCGCCAAGCCCATCGAGCACAGGGATGGGAGACGTGATGCCTACACCGAAGAGAAGGTGGTCGCGAAACACCGTGCTTCCGAGCTGACGTTCCTCAAACCGATGCCGCCAGCCCAAGGTGAGGCCCGCGGAGAGTCCAAGCACGCGAACGTCCGCAACGGCCATGAGGTCGAACGTCGCCGCCCCTTCACCGGCAAAGGACTCGTCCCCGCCGACTGGCAAGGTGAGCGTGCCCGCAAGCGCAAGGCCCGGCCCGTCTTTGCGTTCGCTGCGCTCGCCGGCGGGGTCGCCAAGGAGACGCACCCGCGCTCCAATACGGGGGTCGCCCATCGCCTGACTGGCGATCGCCGAGCCACCGTCAAGACGGTCCGCAAAGGCACGCTGGTCAAGCACAAAGGGCAGGTCGATGGAAACCGAGCCGCGGCCACCGAGACCGAGCCGAAAGAAAAGGTCCGCGCCCAGGCGATGACGCACGATGTCGAAGGACTCGCCGTCCCGGGTTCCGCGCAGGGGCCGGTAGCTATAGCTGG
>JBCCRV010000012.1:0-25243 GCA_039201085.1 Myxococcota bacterium
CAGGAATGTAGGCACATTTCAAGGAGGCGTGACGCAGACATCGGGCGACAGGGTGGGCAAAGCAGGCTCAGTTCAAGATGAAGGCGGTCTAGCGCTCAGATTTCGTCGAGGATCTTCTCTCGCCGCGCCTGGTATTCGTCGGCGGAGAGGAGGCCCTTTTCGTGAAGGGCGTCTAGTTTCGCGAGGCGCTTGGCGAGGTCATCGACGTCGCCTCCCTCGGAGGCGGCCTGGCCTGCAGGCGCAGCGGGCGGCGCCTGCTGCTGCGGTTGCTGAAAGCCCATGCCCATGGCCTGCGCCATGCCGAAGCCCACACCCATGCCGGCACCCGCCATCATGGGGTTGCCGCCTTCACCGCCGCCGCCTCCTTTGGCCATGCCCTGACCGGCGCCGATCATCGCCTTGCCGGCCGCGGCGCGGGTAAAGTCGCCGCCTGCGAGGCCCGTGTACTTCGCATCTTGCGCGAGATCCTGGTCGAGCTGGAACTGGCGCTGCTGGGCTTCCGCCTGGGCTTGCGAAATGCCGATCTGCGCGACGCGAGCTGCGCGCTTGGCGGCACCGATTTCCGCCTGGGCGGCCTTGAGGGTGGCTTCGTCTTCGTCCGAGAGGTTGATGTTGAAGTCGCCAACCTGAAGGATCTTCACGCCAATGTTCGCCAGGTCGGGCGCGTTGGCCTCCATCGCACGGGCGAGCTGCTGCTGGAGCGGCATGAGCTGGAGGAAGCTCTTCTGCTCCGACACGAGCACTTGGCCCACGACGGTCTTCACGGAGTTCCGGAACACGTCTTTGATCCAACCGAGCACCGCTTCATTGCCGGGCGGGGTGCGCATGCCGACGTAGTTCACGATGAAGCGGGCGGGGTCGGTGATCTGAAAGGCGAACTTACCGAAGATGCGCGGCGTCACCATTTCGCCGAGCATGGGATCTTCCACGTAGCCGAGCTCGCCGCCGAAGCGCTGCTCATAGATGGGGCGCATCGTGACGAAGAAGAGATCGGTTAGGAAGATATTGCCGCCGGTGACGCTGTCGATGAGCTGGCCGAGGAAGGGGATGTTCTGCGAGTCCAGCATGTGGCGCTGGCCCGCGCCGGCCGTGCGCATTGTGCCGATGATGGCGCCATCCCGGAAGAACACGGCCGCCTCATCGGCATCGACCGTAAGCTGCGAGTATTTCGGGATGGTGTTCTCGGGATGCTTGTAGATGACGAGGTCTTTTTTGTCGTCGGGCCGATGGATCAGCATCTCTTGGACGCCGTCCTTCACGAAATTGAACACCTTGCCGAATACCATCGTCGTCTCCTCTGGTTACGGCCCCGTGCCGCGTTCCGGAGGATAACCACGGTGGGCGCCGCCGTCATCCATCGCCGCGATCAACGAAAAATTCGGCCAATTCACCGTGCCCTGGCGACCTTAGGTCGCTCACGGCACCCTATCGGCTTGGAACACACCGCCATTCGCGTTGTCGGGCGTGCGATGAGAACGCTCTCGATCGCGTGTATGGTCTTGCTCCTTGGCGCCCCGGCGGCGGCCCAGGACCGCGATGCCGAACCGGCAGACGCGAGCGATCCACTCGGTCCGCTCTTCGAAGGTCTCGACGACGACGACGATCCGCTGAGTGTGGGGTCGACGGCGGATCTTTCGACGGTCGAAGCCGCCCCCGAACGGCCGCCTTCGTCCGAGCACGGCGAGACGCTCTCGGCGATCCCCGGGGTCCGCGAAGTCGACCACGACATCACCGTGCGTTTGCTCGATGGTCTGGCACGCGTGTCCTTTCGCCAGCGCTTCATCAACCGGGGGCGTTTTGCGGCAGAGGTGGCCTATCGCACAGCGCTGCCGGAGGGCGCCAACCTCGTCGAATTGGAAGCGTGCATCGAAGGCGAATGCCAGCGCGGTGAGCGCGCGGAAGACGGTGCGTACGCGAGTGCACGTTTGCGGGACGACGTCGCCGCGCCGGCCGCGGACCTGGCGATCGACGGAGGCACCGCGACCCTTCGGGTGGCGCCCGTGCGACCGGATGCGACCACCGAGGTGCGCTGGAGCTACGTGGTTCCGCTGGTGCTCGGAGGCGGCTACGCGCGGCTGCGTCTACCGCCACGCGGCAACGACCTGCGTACAGCCACGTCCCGCGTGTTGTTGCTGCCGGGCGACTACGTGGATGGACGGGTGATGGACAGCCCGGCCGGCACGCGAACGACCTTTGTGGAATCGCATCAGGCGATTCGGCTACGCGCTCGTGTACAGCGCGCGCGCCAAACGGAACGCGTTTATCGGTGTGGCGACGGTTGGTGCGCGCGCGCCTATGCGGAGACGGCCCTCGCCCATCGACCCGCGGGCGAGCTTCGGGTGCTGCTCGACGTATCGCCGTCGACGCGGGCGTCCCGCCGCGACTCGCTCGGCCTGCTAACGACGGCGCTCTTTCGCAGTGCGCCCGCCGGCAGCCGGTTTAAGGCCACGGCCTTTGCGGCGCAGGCCGTGGAGCTTTTCGAGGAATGGCGCGATCGGACGGAGCTGCCAACGGACCTGGTGGCGCAAGCTCGCTCGCGGGCCACGGGCCCGGCCACGCACCTCGCGCCGGCCCTCGCATCCGTGCAGCGAGGTGAACACGCGGTGATCATCGGCGACGGGACCGTATCGGATGCGCCCTTCGAAGCGCCGGAAGGCGCCCGGATCAGCTACGTGGCGTTTGGAGACGAAGCCGTCGACGCGCGCATCGAACGCATGGTGGAAGAGAGCGATGGGCTGTTGATCCGCTGGCGCGCCGAAGCAGAGGAGGCGGCGGCGGAGCGGACACTAAGGGCGCAGCTCCGCCTTTCGGCACTGACGGCTACGCGCGTCGAGGGCATGGTGGCCGGCGAAGCCCGAACGGCGATTCGACGGGTGGGGCGAAGGCGAGGCGCCGACGATCCCGTGTCACAGGCCCTCGCCGGCGTGACGCGTTTGAGCGCACTGGGGGGTGGAAGCGATGCGGCGCCGGCGGGCGAAGCGCCCGAGCCGGGCGCTTCGTCTTCGACGGAGCGGGTGCGCGCCGCGATTCCGCGGGGGCCGATCCTTCGCCTTTTACGCAGCCGCATCGTACCGGCGGCGCGTCGGTGCTTTCGCGAAGAGCGCCGAGGGCGTCTCCGCCACTCGCGGCGTGCGGTCTATGAGCTGGTCCTATGGCGCGGCGAAGTCGCGAGCGCAGAGGTGAGCGGCACGCTGCCCGAAGGGCTGGAGCGCTGTTTGGAGCAGGTGGCCGACCGGCTGGAGGTGCCCTATGCGGCGGGTCGGATCCGCGTTCGCTATCCGCTCTACACGCAGGCGCAGGAGGCCGCGCTGACCATCGAGCTCGAATCGGACGTGGAGGATGGCGTCGATCGGGCTCTCGAGCGCATCGAGATTCGCCAGGGCGATGGCCGGAACGGCTACGAGAACTTCCTACGCGGCGAGACAACGCGCTAGGACGCGTCGGACTCCTTTGGCATGCTCGAGACGTGCGCTTGCTCGTTCTCTTCGTCTTGTCGTTCGTCCTCTCTGCGCCCGCATTGGCTCAGCGGCGGGTCGACGTGAGCGGCACGGCGGAGCTTCGGGCGGCGCTCGACGATGTTCGCGCAGGTGATGAGATCGTGCTGGCAAGCGGCCGCTACGACATTGTCGGCAACCTGCGCACGCGCGCGGCGGGCGAAGCGGAGCGGCCGATCACCGTGCGTTCCGCCGAGGCGCTGGGCGCGGAGCTTCGCTTCGACAGCGACGGCGGCTTTGTGGAAGGGTTCTTCGTCACGCAGGACCACTGGACCTTCGACGGATTGCGCATCGAGGGCATCTGCAGCGACGACACGCGCTGCGCCCACGCGTGGCACCTCGTGGGTGCGCGCAACACGATCATTCGAAACAACGAGGCGTTCAACTTCAACGCGCACATCAAGGCGAACGGCAACTCCGATTCGCCCGCGCGTTTCTGCAACTACACGCTGGTGGAAGCCAACAACTTCTACAACACCGCGCCGCGCCAGACCGCGTCGCCGGTCACGCCGATCGATGTGGTGGGCGGTCGCCGCTTTATCATTCGCGCGAACTACATTCACGACTTCGAGAAGGCGATGGGCAACACCGTCAGCTATGCGGCCTTTTTGAAGGGCAACGGGCGGGACGGACTCATCGAACGAAACTTGGTGGTGTGCAGCGACCGCTTCGAAGGGGGCGCGCGGCGCGGGCTCAGCTTCGGCGGCGGCGGCACGGGGGATGCGTTTTGCGAAGGCATGAACTGCGACGTCGAGCACACGAACGGCATCATGCGAAACAACATCGTCGTGAGCTGCAGCAACGTCGGCATCTACATCAACGCGTGTGACGGCTGCGAGGTCGGCCACAACACGGTCTTCGACACCTTGGGGATCGACCTGCAGTTCGAAGCCACGGTCACGGAGGTCTACTCGAACCTGTATTCGGGCACGCTTCGCGATCGCAACGGCTCGACGAGCATTCGACGCAACAACGTCGAGTTGAGCGTTGCGAACTTTGAAGGCGCTTTTGGCGACCCGAGCGCCCTCGACTTCTCCCTTTTGGACGGCAGCCGCTTCGTGGATCAAGGCCCCATCGAGGCGTCCGTGACGGACGACTACTGCGGCGCGGAGCGCGACTCGGAGCCGGATATTGGCGCCGTTGAATACGGCGAAGGCTGCGACACGAGCCGAACGCACGCTGGAACGGTCGTCGTGCCGCCGGACGCGGGGGTCGACGCAGGACCCGCGGACGCCGGCGCGATGGATGGCGGTTCGAGCGACGCCGGACCAATGGACGCCGGGCCGAGCGACGGCGGCGCTGGGCCAGGCGACGCAGCGATGCGGGATACGGGACGCGCCGACGCAAACGATCCCAGCATAGAGGATCCCCCGGACTTGGGCGACGGTAGCGTTTCGGGCGACAGCGGCTGCCGAACCGATCCCGGCGGCGAGGGGTCGTGGCTTCTTCTCTTCTCGCTCCTCGCGCTTCGTCGGCGCGGCTAGGACGTAGGCCGCGGGCGCCTTTCAAGGACGAGAGAGCGCCGAGGTCGGCGGGAGCGGTGGGTACGAGGCGATCAAATAAAGGTCGAACCGGTCTAACGCCGCGGTATGGCTGGTCAGGTCTCTGGACTACCCGTCGGCTGGCGACGCGGGCGAGGCGGCGTAGACTGCCGCCGTGGACATTCGCCTGCTGGTCATCGACATCGCCGAGAAGCTCGGCCTGGTGGCGACGGCGGCGCTCGTGTCGGTCCTTCTGCCTCCGCTGCGAAACCGCGTGCTCGGCATTGGCGGTCAGCCGCAGGACCGCTTTCTGGCGCTTCTGCTGGGCTTCTGCCTGGCGATGTGGGGCGCGAAGATGGGTCAGGAATGGCTCGGCGTGCACGTGCACTTCATGGCCATTGGCATTCTGATGGCGGCCATCTTTCAGGTGGGGGCAGCCGCCGGCTTTCTCGGTGGGCTCTTCTACGTGGGCCGCGTTGCGCCGACCCTCTCGATGGAAACGACGCCCGTAGCGATCGTTTTGGCGGCGACGGTGACCGGCGCCCTCGGCACCTGGGTGGTGCGGCGTTACCCCTTGGCGATGCAGGGCTTTCGTTCCTTCGGAACGGCGTCGGCCCTGCAGCTGGTGGCCATCGCGATCGTCGCCGTGGGCGACACGCTGACGCACGGGGCGCCGAGTGCCGACGGACTTCCGGCCATTCTTGTTCAGGTGGTCAGCAACTCGGCGGGCATTCTGCTTTTCGTGGGCGTGACGCGCGTCGTGCTCACGCGCGAAGAGAACGCCGTGGCGCTCGTCGAAGCCCGCGCGGCGGCCGATCAGTTTGCGCTCGAGGCGCTTCGTCGCCGGCTCGAGCCGCACTTCTTGTTTAACGCGCTTAACACGCTGCGCGCCACGATCCGGGTCGATCCGGACCGGGCGCGCACGCTCGTGTCGGACCTGAGCGATCTCTACCGCTACTTGCTTCATCATCCGGACGATGCGCCACTCGAAGATGAAGTGGGGCATGCGCAGGCGTACCTCGCGATCGAGCGGGCGCGTCTCGGTCCGAGCCGATTGACGGTGGAAGTCGACCTCGATGCACGCCTGCGCCGCGTACCCGTGCCGGCGCTGCTGCTCCAGCCCTTGGTGGAGAACGCCATCAAGCACGGCATTGCCGCTCATGACGGTGAAGGCACGGTTCGCATGATCGCATCCGCCGAAGGCGATATGCTCATCGTCGAAGTGGAGGACGAGAGTCAGGGGGACCACGTGGGCGTGGTGGAGGACGGCAACGGCATTGCGCCGGAAACGCTTCGGGCGCGCCTGTCGAAGCGCTATGGAAGCGTCGCGTCCCTGGAGCTTCACCGGCTCGAGCGCGGCATGCGCGCGCGCATTCGTTTGCCCCTCGCAGAAAATCAGGCCGCATGAGCAAACTCCTCAAAGCGATCGTTGTAGACGATGAACCGCTCGCCCGGGACGAGCTCGGCTTTATGCTCGGCGAGCTCGGCGTCGAAGTCGTTGGCGAAGCGGGAAGCGCGAAGGCCGCCCTCGAGCTGGTTGAAACGGCGAAGCCGAACGTGGCCTTCTTGGATCTGCGTATGCCGGGGCCCGACGGCTTGGCGCTCGCGCAAACGCTGCGAAACCGCTTCCCCGGTCTGCCCGTCATCATGGTCAGCGCGCATGACGACGGCGCCCTCGGCGCCTTCGAAGCAGAAGTGCGCGACTACCTGCTCAAGCCCGTGCGCTTCGAGCGTTTAAAGAAAGCCATCGAACGGCTCGACCCGCCCGTCAGCGACGAAGGCCCCCTCGACCGCATCGCCGTGCGGCGCAAGGGCGGCTACATCGTCGTGGACATCAAGGACGTGCTCTACTTTCACGTCAAAGACGAGCTGGTCTGGGCCGTCACCGAAGAGGACCGCTTCGCCCTCGACCTGACGCTCTCCGCCGTGGACCGGCGCGTTTGCTCGACGGAGTTCTTTCGCAGCCACCGCAGCTGCCTCGTGCGACTCTCGGCGATCGCGACGATTCAGCCCGTGGGCACGGGCGCCTTCGAGCTGGTCCTCGACCACCCGGATCAGCCCCGCCTGCCCCTCGCCCGCGAGCGCGCGCGGTCGCTGCGCGAGCACATTCCGTTTGCAGGCTAGAAGCCATCAACGGCTCTCTGACGAGCCGTTACGTCGCGCCTTCGGTTTCGCGCTCGCGTGCTAGGTTCGGCACCGGGTTTCATGCCGAAGAAGTACACCCCCAAGCAGCTGGCCAAGCGATTTCTTCGTGGTGGTCCGCAGACCTGGCGAGGCGAAGCCGACGAGCTCGAGCGGGCCGTACGGGCGCGCAAGGCCCGCGCACGTGAATTGCTCCTGCCGCTTCCCGAGGACCTTGAACGGGAGCGACACCAGCGTGCGGAGAAGATCTTGCTCCTCGATGCGGTTCGATGGGGGGATGAAGAGGCACTCGCCGCCCAGTGGGAAAGTAGCGACCGGCTTGAGTTTTTGGCGCTTTGCCGAGCGGCGGAAGACGCGGAGGTGGTGATGCCGTACTTTGACGCGGCCTTGGGATCGAGCGATCCCTACCTTCGTGAGAGGGCCGTGCGCTCGCTGTCGCGTCTGGCGCAGGCGAAAAAGGTCGCAGTCCAAGTTGTCGTAGACGCGGCTGGGAAGTTCTTGAAGGTGACGGCGCCCGAAGACGCCCGCTTAGCTTCGCTTCAGCGCGCCGCCGTTCAAGCCCTGATCGAGCTCTACGACGCGGGACGGCTCGAGCGCGGGCCCGTCGAAGACGCTTGCCTCCTGATGCTGGAACGGGGCGGAGATCACGCCGAAGAGGCCCTGGGACTCTGGCGCCACAAGGCGATTCTTTCGCTCGAGCATGCGCGCGTCGCGGCGCTTCGCAGCGGTGAACCCGACCAACGTTCGGTCTGGGCGCGCCTAACGCTGCACGACGCCCTGCGGCGGGAAGATGCGAAACGGCTGGCCGAGCTCTTTGACGCCGAGGATGGGGCGCTTCTTCAAGGCGCGAAGCTCGCCCTCGGCCACGTAAAGAAACTGGAAGGGCGCTGGCATTTCGGCGCGACGCTGCCCTCGCTGCGAGCGCGGGCGGCGTTTGCGGACGAAATCGCGCGGCGCTTTCGCCGCGAGGATCATCATCCCAGAATTGCCATCGACGAATCCAGTTGGCGCGAGTACGTGAGCGAACATTCGCCCGAAGCGCTGTGCGCGCGGGTTTTTGACGAGGATTCGAAGGTGCGCGTCGAGGCGGTGCGAACGCTGGGGCTGGCGGCCCTCGGGGCGAACGACGTTCGAGATGCGTCCGTTCCGCTGCTCTTCGCGCTGCACGACCCCGACCCAGACGTTCGAATGAGCGCCGAGAAGTCGCTCGCGTCTGCGTTTGACATGCACGCGGGTGGGCGCACCACCTTCCGGACGGCGGCGCTGCTCATCGACGCATTCTCCGCGCCCGACGCCGCAGGGCGCGAAGTGGATCCCGAGCTCATGAGCACGCTCAGGAACTTGCGGGGCGCGCCGATTCCGGGGCTCGTGGTGAAGGTACGCACCTGAAGCGATTCGACGCGCCTTGGAAGGCGGGCTAAGGCTCCGCCATGAGCGAAGGCGACGAGCAGGCGAGCGCGGAAAACGCGGAAAGCGCGGAGACGACGGAAGCGGTGGAGGCGGTACGTCCTACGCGGCGGACGTCGGAAACGCCGCAGCAGGCTACGGACAGGGCGGCGGGCGGCGAATCGGCCGAGGCCGCCAAAGCGGCGGCGCTGCAGGCCAATGCGGCGCCGGTTCAGGCCGATGCGGCGCCGGTGCACGCCGATGCGGCTCCCGAAGGAAACGCCACGGACGAGACGCAGGCCTCCGCCTCTCCCAAAGGAAACGCGGCCGAAGCGCAGACCCCCGCCGCTCCCGAAGGAAAGGCCGGGCGCTTCGGTGGGCCTTCGCGAAGCGGTGGAGGCAGCAACGCGCGCGGCGGCCACACAAGGGGCGGCAAGGGGGGGCGCGGCCGAAAGAAGATTCGCGACGTCAGCAAGGAGCGCAGCAAGGGCCATGATGCGCCGGCGAAGGTCACTTCGAGCGCGGACGTCTGGAGCAAGCGCGCTGAGAGCGCGGGGGGCGATAGCTTCGCCGACCTCTTTGCCGGCGACTCGGTGCCCGAGCGCGCCCGGCGCTTCAAGGTTGGCGACGCCGTCAGCGGCCCGGTCATTCAGATTGGCGGCGAGGGTGTGTTCGTCGACCTCGGCGGACCGCGCCAGCAGGGGTTTTTCCCCGAGCCGGAGCTCGAAGCCGAAGGCGGCGCGGCGAACGTGGCGCTCGGAACGGTGCTCAAAGGCTACGTTGTTCGCATCGACGGCGACACGATCGTGCTGGGCAAGGGCCTGGGCCGGGGCGTCGGCATCGACGAGCTAAGGACGGCCTTCGCGGAGCAGGTGCCCGTGGAGGGCAAGGTCGTGGGCGTCAACAAGGGCGGCGTACGGGTCGAGGTCGGCAGCGTGCGGGCCTTCTGCCCGATGGGGCAGCTCGACCTTCGTTACGTGCAGGACGCGAGCGTCTTTTTGAACCAGTCGCTTCGCTTTCTGATCACCGAGATCAAGGGCGAAGACGTCGTGCTTTCGCGCCGGCCGATCCTCGAGGCGGAGCAGGCCACGCGGCGGGCCGAGCTCGCCGGCAAGCTCACACCGGGCACGCGGCTCAAGGGCCGGGTCGCGCGGGTCGTCGACTTCGGCGCCTTCGTCGACCTCGGCGGCATCGACGGGCTCATTCCGACCCGTGAGCTCAGCTACGACCGGCGCCGTCCGGACCAGGTCGTGTCGACGGGCCAAGAAGTCGAAGTGATGGTTCAGGAGATCCAGGAGAAGGGCGACGATCTCCGCATCACCCTGTCGCTCAAGGCCCTTGCGGACGACCCTTGGGATTCGGTCGAACGCGTCGCGCCAGTGGGCACGGTGGTGAAAGGCACCGTTCGCCGTCTCATGGACTTCGGCGCCTTCATCGAGCTTGCGCCGGGCATTGAAGGCCTGCTTCACGTGTCCGAGCTCGGCGGCCGACAGCGCCACCCTTCGAGCTTCATGAATGTGGGCGAAACGCGGGTGGTAACCGTGCAGTCCATCGATAAGAAGGCGAAGCGCATTTCCCTTTCGCCGGCGCCCGAGGGCGCGGCGGTGGGTGAACGCGTGGCCGATGCGGCGCTTTCCGTCGGCGCGATTGTGGACGTAACGGTGCAGAGCCATGAGTCCTACGGGATCTTTGTTCAGGTGGACGGCACGAGCGGCAAGGCTGGGCGCGGCCTCGTGCATCAGCGTGAGCTGGGCCTTGGCCACGGCGCCGACGTGAAGAAGGCCTTTCCATTGGGGCACGGCTTTAAGGCAAAGATCATCGACGTGAAGCGCCTGGCGCTGAGCGTCAAAGCCATCGCCGAGGACGAGGAACGGCGCACGGTCGCGGAGTACCAGGCGAGCTCGCAGGCCAAGGGCATGGGCACCTTCGGGGATTTGTTGAAGAAACTACAGAAGTGATCGGCTTTTCGGTTGCGCTGCCGGCCCGCAGCGTCTAAGCCACCCGCCCCGCGAGGGATCTCGCCGGGAAAACGTACGAAGAGGAAAAGATGGCCGTCCCGAAACGAAGGAAGTCCCGCATGCGCCGGGACCAGCGTCGCGCTCACCACGACAAGGTCGAAGCGCCCACGCTGGTTGAGGTGGAATACAACGGCCAAATCGTTGTGGTTCCGCGACGTTTGGCCAAGGCCCTGCCCTACCTGACGGAGCGTGAGCTTCAGAATCTCGGAGTCGAACTGTGAAGGTCGTCAACTCGCTTAAGAGCGCGAAGAATCGTCACCCGGACTGCCGCGTCGTTCGCCGCCGCGGCAAGGTCTACGTGATCTGCAAGACCAACCCCCGCTTCAAGGCCCGCCAAGGCGGCGGATCGAAGAAGAAGTAGCGCGTCATGTGACGCAAATGAAAGCCCGGCGCATCGCGTCGGGCTTTTTTGCGTTTACCCCTTCTCAAGAGTCATAGGGACGGGGGTATGCCATGACAGATCGAGGAACGAGCAGGCTCAGACCGCCCGTTCTGTCATGACATACCTCCGTCCCTATGACTCTTTAGCTCAAATGACTAACGTTGTTAATTTAACGTTGACAGCGCAATGCTTCGCCCGCAGACCTCGCTACGATGGCCCGGCCGACACTGACAAAAGAACAGGTGACGGCCTTTCGGCGTCGGGCCCGCTTTGCCGCCCTGGCCCTCTTTGAAGAGCACGATGACGTGACGCTGCGCGCCCTCGCCAAGGCCCTCGGCTGCTCGCACGCCACACCCTACCGCTACTTCGAGAGCAAGGAAGCCCTCTTCATGGCGGTCCGCGCCGAGGCCTTTGAGCGCTTTGGTGCGTACCTCACGGCTCGCCTCGAGGGAGTCCACGACCCGATCGCGCGCATTCAGCTCATCGCATCCGGATACTTCGCCTTTGCGCAGGACGAAACGGGCGCCTTTCGCGTCATGTTCGAGCTGGGCCAACCTCGACACGACGCCTACCCGGAGCACCGTCCCTCGTCGCTCGGCGCGTGGTCGATCGTCGAGGATGCGGTGCGGTACGCCGTCGAGCGCAACGTGCTGGTGGGCGACGTATCCACCCTTGCGCACCTCTTTTGGTCCGCCGTGCACGGCATTACGACCCTGCACCTCGCTCAACGCCTTTCGCTTGGGCGCGAAGGTGACTCGTTGATTCGACCGATGGTCGACAGCCTCCTGGAGGCCCATCGCCCATGACGCACCACAGTCAGATCGACGCCGGACCGCTCCGCTCGCTCTCGCCGCGCCCTTGGCGCGAGCTCGAGGCCGTTTGGTCCCTCGCGGGGGGATCGCTCCGCCGACGCGAGCGCCGGGGGCTCGTTCGCGGGGAAGCCAACGTGACCGTAATCCCGGGGTTCCTGACGGGGGACTCGGCGACCTGGATGCTGCGCCGCCGGCTGCGGCGCCTGGGCCATCGCGTGCGCGGCTGGGGTTTGGGCCTCAACCGCGGGAACGTGGAGGCGCTCATTCCGGCCCTCGTGGAGCGCACCGCGAGGGACGCGCAGCGAATGGGCGAGCCACTGCATCTGGTCGGCTGGAGCCTGGGCGGTTTTCTCGCTCGGGAAGTCGCGCGCGAAACGCCCAAATCGGTGGCGCAGGTGATCACCTTGGCGAGTCCGATTGTGGGCGGACCAAAGTACACGAGCGCTGCGCATCGCTACCGCCAGCGCGGCGTCGACTTGGATGCGATCGAACGCCAGGTCGCGGAGCGCGACCAGACGCATCCGCTGCGGCGACCCGTGACGGCCATTTGGAGTCGCCGAGACTCGGTGGTGTGCCCCGCGTCCTGCATTGACCGCGTCAACGATCATGTCCGCCACGTCGAAGTGGACTGTGCGCACGCCAGCTTTGCCTTCGACGATGCCGTTCTCGCCATCGTGGCACAAACGCTGGCGTCGCCCCTTGAACCCGAGCTCACCCCATTCGAAAGAGACCGATGACCGATTCCCTCCCCATCGATTGGCGCACCGACGGCGACCGGCACCTATGGGAGGTGCCCGCGGGCTGGGGCCAGGGCAAAGCCACCTTCGGCGGCCTCACCGTCGCCGCTGCGGCAAAGCTGGCGTCCACGTTCACCGACCGGCCGCTGCGCACGGTGCAGACGCAGTTCCTGGGCTTCATCGAGCCGGGGCTCGTGGAGGCCCGCGTCGAAGTGGTGCGCGAAGGCCGCAACACAACGGTCATCGAAGTTCGCCTCTTCCAGGGCGATTCGGTGCGCCTCTTGGTGCAGCTGGCGTTCCTGGTGATGCGCCCGGCATCTATCGGTGTGCCCAGCGTGGAAGCCCCGAACTGGACCGAAGAGAAGGCGACGCCCCTTCCCTTTCTGCCCGGTTTGACGCCGGACTTCACGAAGCAGCTTTCGCTTTCCTTTTTGAACGGGGCGATGCCCTTTTCGGGCGGTACGGAAGCGGCCTTCGGCGGCTTTGTAGACTTTCGTGAGGGCGGCGAGAACTACGACGCCGGCGTCCAGCTCGCCTTTCTCGACGCGTGGCCCTGTCCGACGACGGCGCTCCTCAAGCGGCCCTATCCGGCCAGCTCGCTCACGTGGACGGCGCACCTGCTCGCGCCTTCGGCGCCCGGTCCGCACGCCTTTCGCTATCGGACGTACGCGGCCTACGGCGGCGCCTCGTCGGCCCGCGGTGAGCTTTGGGATTCGAAGGGAACGCTGGTCGCGCTGTCGGACCAAACGATGCTGATCTTCGATACACCGCGCGAGTAGGCGCTACGCCGCGGTGACTTGATTCACGGTCTTCACTGCGTCCGCTTGCGCGGCGCCCACCCGAAGGCTGGCTGCGAGCCGGCGCTCGACGGCCCGGCGGTCCGGCACGTAGATGCTCAGGGCGCGGCCGAGGGCACGGGCGTTGGGGAAACGGTACGCCTTATCGCGGGCGAGCATGCGGGCGACGACGGCGTCGAGCTCCCGTGAAACGCGCGTGCAGATCAGCCCAACGCGCGGCGCCTCCTCGCGAATGATCCGGCGAAGCAAGTTGCTGACGGTGCTTCCGGAAAAGGGAAGGCGTCCGCTGAGGGCTTCAAAGACGACGACGCCGAGGCCAAAAACGTCGGCGCGGCCGTCGACGTCGGGGTCGCCGGAAGCTTGCTCGGGCGATACGTAGCTCGGCGTGCCGAACACGCGTCCGCGCTCGCGGGCGCGTTCGCCGCTTGGCGCCGTGTCCGACGCGCAAACGCCGAAGTCCAAGAGATGCACGACGAGCTCACCTTCGCTGCGGTCGAGCACGATGTGCTCGGGCTTCACGTCCCGATGCACGTAGCCTCGGGCGTGCGCCGCGTGCAGTACGTCGGCCACGCGCATGGCGATCACGAGCGTTTCCGCAACGCCAAGGGTGCCCATGCGACGCAGGAGACGGTTCATCGGCTCTCCGTGCACGCGCTCCATGACGATGTAGGGGGTGCCGTCCGTAAGCGTGCCCTCGTCAAGGACGGGCACGATCGACGGGTGAAAAACCTTCCGGGCAACCTCGCCTTCGCGGCGAAGGCGGCGGCTTAGGTCGGGTTGGGTGGCGTAGATGGGCCGCAGCGTCTTGATGACGACGCCGTAGCTGTCGCTGAGGCGCGTGCCCTCGAAGACCACGCCCGTTCCCCCCACGCCGATGGGTGCGCCAACGCGGTAGCGCCCGTCGAGGACGGCGCCGCGTAGTTCCGCGCGTTCGTGATCGGCCATGGCCGGAGATTCGACAAGAGGCCGATCGCGGTCAAAAAATCGGCCAATGCGGGCTCACCGCATCGGTCGCCGTGGTCGGGTGTGCCTCGCGTTTTGCCGAACGAGAACGCCGATCACAAAGACTTGCGCACGCGCACTCGCAGCGGCCGGCGACTCTACTCGGGATCACGATGGGCTACGAGCCCGTTAGCTCCAACGCGACCAGGTGTTCGCGTCGCGGAACGTTCGCATGCCATTCGGGCCGCGGCTGACTCGCGGCGGCCACGAAGTGAAAGCCGTGGGGTTCGCCCAGCCGCTCGAGCTGTTCGTCGGCGGGAACGGTTTCGCCACCGACGAAGCCGTCGCCCATGAGCAGGATCGCCAGTCCACCAGGGCGCAAACGACGGGCAAAGGACCCGAGCATCGCGCCGACCTCTTCGTCCCAGCGCGCAAGGTCTTCTTTCGTTCGGCTTCGCCGACGCGCCCCCATTTCGTTGCGCGCGAAGCGGCGGGGTTTGATGCCGAGCCACGGAAAACGGCGCGCATGGTGATCAACGTAGTCGTAGGTTCCGCCGTAGGGGGGCGAAGTCACGATGAGGCCAGCGCTCTTGCGCTGCGGCAGGAGCTTCTCGAGTTCGCGGGCATCGCCGAGTTTGATCAGCGGCGCGGGTGCGTCCGGTGGACTGACTTCACGCAGGTCACGCCAGCGGCGCACGAGCTCTTCGCCACGACGTTCGAAGAACTCGGTCACGAGCCCCTTGCGCAAGGTCTTTTCAACAAGCTGGCGCGATGTATCGGCGCGCTGCTTGGAGAACTTCACGACGATGGCGCTCAGCAGCATCTCAAAGTGGGCGCGGTCTTCGTCGTCGTCGACGGCGGCGATTTCCGCGTGAAGGCCGCCGAGCTCCTTAAGCGTGTGGGGCGCGTAGTAGCGCACCTCTTCGGAGGGAAGCGGCGCGCGGACGGGCACGCGCTCGCGGACGCGTTCTTCGCTGCGCATGGCGAGCGCGCGCAGACGAGCGCTGAACGCTTCGAGGGCCTCGTCACTCCGAAGCGCAGTCTTGGTGGCAGAAAGTCGAACGCCAAGCGGGTTGAGATCGGTTCCAATCGCGGCCCTGCCGGCGACGCGCGCCTCCACCAGCACCGTTCCGCTCCCGCAGAAAGGGTCGAGCACGCTACCCGTGCCGAGAGTGATGCATGCGCGCGCCACAGCTGGATGCATGCGCGCCGGGTAGGCGTGAAAGCCGTGCGTGAGGGCGTGCGCAGCCTCTTCGTCTTGAAGCTGAGAGAAGGCGTGCGTGAGCGCTTCGAGCGCAACGGGATCGCCGCGGCCCTCGGTGGGCATGCCGTGATCGACGAGGGCACGCCGCGGCGCGCTCCAGCCCGGCGGCGCCTGATGCTGCGCACGCCGCTTGGAGCGGGTCGCCTTGCCGCGCTTCTTGCCCTTTCGCCGCTCGCTCATGGCGTGTTGTCGGTCATGGGGCGGCTTTCGGCAAGCCGAAGAAGCGCCGAAGGGCGACGTAGTCCGCGGTGCGTTCGCCGCCTTCGTCGCGGGCGATGAACTCGTCCCGGGCGTGCTGGTTGGCACCACGGGCCATCGTCCAAACAAAGAAGAGAACGTCGCGGCCGGCGCGTGGAACCACGCGGAGGGTGCGAACGATGGCGAGCCCGGCGGCACCGGCCGCTGCGTGGGCGCGGTCCTCTGCGCAAGAAGCACAAACGACAAAGCGGCCGTCGGGTGCGAGGCGCGCGGCTGCGGCGGCGGCGTAGGCCTCAATGCCGCCGCGGTATTCGATCCGGGCATAGGCGCGCTGCGAGTCCGGCGATGGAGTGGCCGTTCCGGGCGGCGCGTAGGGCGGCGTTCCGGTGATGAGCTCGAACGGCCCACCCAGGCGCTTGCGGGCGGCTTCGTCGCGGAGGTCGCCTTCCACAAAGCGAACGTGCGCGCCGGCCCGTTCAATGTTGCGGCGCGCGAGACCGGCGCTGATGGCCTGGGCTTCGATGGCGGCGCACTCCACGGGGTGCGGCTCGGCGCGATCCCAAACCATGAGCAGCACGGAGCCAATGCCGCAGCCAAGGTCGAGGTAGCGCCGTGGTGTGGGCACGGCCCGCAGACCTTCACGGGCTGTGATGACGTCATCGAGCGAGTAGCGGTGGCCTCGACGGCGCTGCAGCAGCTGGACGCGATCGGTGAGAGGATCGTCCGTGAGGGGATCGTCCTGCGGCGGGCGAGCGTCCATGAGGGTCACGGGGGCGGCGTAGCACGTACGTATCGGGTCGTCCCTCGGGTTGCGGAGGCATGACAAAGCGGCCCTGGACCGCAGCGCTCGCTGGGGATCTTGCATATCCCGCCGTACACTCTGGCCGTGCGGTACCGGCCCCACCAGCTTGTCCCGGGTTCGTTCGATGTGAAGGCCGTCGTCAGCGCCGTTCCGGACGTGTTCAAGGTTCGGGGCATGTTCTTTCATCGGGCCCTGAAAATCCTTGGTGCGGAGCTCGAAGCGCTGAAGCCCAACCTGCGGGAGCCGACCAGCCAGTACGTTCCGTTTCTCAACTATCCGCAGGCGGATCACGCCTACCTTGCGTTTATGGCGGCGTTTCGTGAATCGCCGGATCAGGGATCCTGGGAGGCGATCCGGCGCTACTCCCGGGTCGATGTCACGGATTTTGCCGAATCGATGCTGGGACGCGTGATGATGAGCATGGTGGGCGACCCGATTAAAGCACTGGGGCTTTTGCCTTCCGTGTACGACAAGGTCGCGCCCGGTCCTTGGGGATTCACTGCAACGGCTCACGAACGCTCGATCACCCTTCGGATGGAAATCGTGACGGGCCCATGGAGCTACATGCTCGGCCAGATCGAGGGCGTCCTAGCCTTCTACAACGCGACGGCGGAAGTAGAAGTCGAGCCGCACGGCGAGGGCGTCAGCTTTCATGTGCTCATCGACGAATAGACGGCTTCACGGCAGTTGGTCGCAGCCGACTGGATGCGATTTTGCGTCCGCGAGGCGAACGATCCCCGCACGCGATCGTTGGGCAGTCTCCGCTAAACCGACGCGCAGCCTAGTTGACCCAAAACCTGGCCGCGGCGAGTTTTGGGACGAGCGCTAGAGAAGCGATCCGCTAAAGGGACCGAGAGGGCGAGAGCCTGGCTTTTGAGGGCAAGGCGCAATGCGGGAGCGGGCCGAGGCCCGTGACCAAAGAGCAACGCCGCCATCGAAAGTCGGGCTTTCGCCATCGACGGGAGTTTAGCGGTTCGCTTCTCTAGAACCCGTCGCAGTTGAAGACGGTGATGGTCGCCGGAAGGCGCGTGTTCGAAGGGAACGTGACATCACGGGCGGTGAAGTCGGGAGCCGCCGCGTTCGAAATGCCGCGACACTCGACCTCGAACTCACGTGAGGGACCTTCGGGGCGGTCCTCCGCCGGCGCGAGAACGGGACTCATTGTGCAGGGCTGATCGTCGGTGATGTCGCCACCGCCAATGTTACCGCGAAGTCGGTTTTGCTCGCCGTTCACGATGTCGGTGACTTCGATGAAGCCGCTCGTTCCGACCACCGCTCCGTCCGCCCCGAGGAGCACGCGAATCGACATCGATTGGGCGTTCGCAGCGCGTAGGAAGAAGTTGAAATCGGTCGTCGTACCGTCTCCGCCCTCCGTAAACGTGCAACGGACCGTGTTTCCGTCTTGGCCATCGAAGGCGAGAATATCGACCGGTTCGCTGGCTTGGGTGCAGCCGGGTGCAGATCCGCACTGGACGCGCCAGAGGGCATCGGCCCCGGGGGGGTTGTCACTTCCGCAGGCGGTGAGGGCGGCCAGGGAAAGGATCACGGCGAGTCGCATGTGGCCGGTGTACCCGCGTGGCGCCCTTCCCGCAAGAAGGCGGGACGTTGACGAGGCGCTCCAGCGCGCGTAGGCCGGCCGGTGAAATGAGCGAAAGCGACTCCCTCGATACGCTGGCAATTCACGCCGGCCAGTCCCCCGATCCCGTTAGCGGCGCCGTGATGCCGCCCATCGTGCTCGCAAGCACCTTTGCCCAGTCGAGCCCCGGCGTGCACCAGGGCTTCGAGTATGCGCGCACGGACAACCCCACGCGACAGACCCTCGAAGCCTGCGTGGCCGCCCTCGAAGGCGCGAGCCACGGCGTGGTCTTTGGCAGCGGCTGCGCCGCGATGACGACGCTCTTTCAGACGCTCCAGCCCGGCGACCACATCGTCGCGTGCGACGATGTGTACGGCGGCACCTTTCGCATTCTCGACAAGGTCATGTCGACCTTCGGTGTGGAAACGAGCTGGGTAGACATGCAGTCGCCGGGCGCCGTGCGCGAGGCCCTTCGCCCGTCCACGAAGATGCTCTGGGTCGAGACGCCGACGAACCCGATGCTCAAGGTGATCGATATCGCTGCGATGGCGGAGATCGCCAAGGGCGCCGGCGCCCTGCTCGCCGTCGACAACACCTTTGCCACGCCGATACTTCAGCGTCCGCTTATGATGGGCGCGGACATCGTCGTGCATTCGATGACCAAGTATCTGAACGGCCACAGCGACGTCGTGGGCGGCGCGGTGCTGACGTCGAACGACGCCGTCGCCGAAAAACTCAAGTTCCTCCAAAACGCAACGGGCGCCATTCTTTCGCCCTTCGACAGCTTTCTTGTCCTCCGCGGCCTCAAGACGCTGCCGGTTCGTATGGCGCGCCACTGCGACTCGGCGCTGCAGTTAGCGGAGTGGCTCAGCGAGCAGGCCGGCGTCGAAGCTGTGATTCATCCCGGCCTGCCCAGCCACCCCGGTCATGCCCTCGCGGCAAAGCAGATGAACGGTTTTGGCGGCATGATCTCCGTGCGCCTCGCCGGCGGACTTACCGCTGCACGGGCGTTCCTCGAAAGCACGAAGCTCTTCACGCTGGCCGAGAGCCTGGGCGGCGTCGAATCGCTGATCGAGCACCCGGCGATCATGACGCACGGCTCCGTGCCCAGGGAAACGCGCGAATCCCTCGGCATTACGGACGGCTTCGTTCGCCTATCGGTCGGCCTCGAAGGCCTTGAGGACCTGCGAAACGACCTTCAGGTCGCCCTCGAAGCGGCGACCCGCGCAAACGCCTAGGAGGCTTCGCCTGGGCGACCGCGCGGTGCGCGAGTCGCGGGGACATTGCCGTTTTCTGGACGCGCAGGCGCTGGGCTCGGGACGATGGCGGCATGCGATTCGGAAACTCACTGCTCATCGCCTTCGTGGCGGCCCTGTCCATCTGCGCATTTGCGCCGGCCGGCGCTCAGGCGCAGGAGCCGATCCAGCCTCCACCGCCCGACTATATTGAGATCGGTGACGAGGGCACCTACCCGCAGAACTACGTGCTGCGCCCGCTCACGCTGCCGCGGGGCACGATTCAGGGCGATCTCTCGCTGCAGATTGCTCGACTCAGCATTCTCGGCTTCACTGAGACGGGGGTCGCCCTATCGCTCGGCGGTGGCGTGGGAATCACCGACGACCTTCAGGTCACGCTGTCCGGTGAGCGCATCGGCGGAGCGCGCACGGGTGCTTTGACCCAGGCGGATTGCTGAACATCGCCCTCTCGCCCGATGCGGACATTCTGGATAGCGCCCTGCACGCTCGATACCGACTTCTAAGCACCGAGAGCTTCGAGCTCGCCGCCGAGCTTGGCCTGAACATTCCCTTCGATACGGACTTCGGGTTTTCCGTCGGCGCCCCCTTTCGCCTGCGGGTCGGCGAGATCTTTGCGCTCGACGGCGCGCTGGAGTTCGTGGTGGTTTTCACGGACGACACCTTCGTGGGCCTCTCGATTCCAGTGCAGCCCCGTGTTGCCTTCGGCAGCTTCGGCTACGGCGGCGTAAACACCGGAATCATCGCCGGGCTGACGGACGCGAAGGTGCTCACGATCCCGCTGGGCTTTGAAGCCGGTGCCACGCTGCAGGTCGCTGGGGTTGGCCTCGATGCGTTCGTCGCCTTCGACTTTCCGCTCTTCTATCAGAGCCTCGATTTGGGAGGGGAGCGTGAAGGGGATGTCTTCACCGATCTCTGGACGCTCACGCTCGGCGCCCGCGCTTATATCGACGTATTTGGCAACTAACGAGGAACACGCCCCCTACGCCGAGGGCTTGCTTCCATAAAGCTGTGCGAGCTCGGCCGCTTCCGCGGCGATGAGGCAGCGCTTGTCGTCCGGGCCCATCAGCTCGATGCGGCCGCGGTGCAGGCGGATCCAGCGTCGTAGCGCTTCGGACGCGAAGCTTTCGATCGTGCGCACCTCGCTGTCGATGCGCACCTTCACGGCGGAGCCACCGAACTGCATGCGTTCGAGGCGCTGCCGCAGCTCCGAAAGGTTCACGTCCGCGGGCGGCGCCGCTTCGTCCGTGAGGGCCAGGGACTCGAAGCGGTCGACGCGAAAGACCTTTTCGCTCGCGTCCGCGACGTACCAGCGGCCGCGCACCTGAAGGAGGCCCGCGGGCGCCAGCGTTCGCTCGGAAACGGCGTCGCGACCGGCCGTGTAGTAGCGGCCGCTGACGCAGCGCTTCGCCGCGAGCGCCTCTTCGAGGGTCCGCAACACGTGCGGGTCGTCGTCGCTGTCCAGGCCCGCGACGAGTCGTGAGCGAAAGGCTGGGGCCAGTTCGCTCGCCCGCGTCGTCGCGAGCGCCACGAGCCGATCGCTCAAGGCCTTGGATTGCTCCCGAAGGACGGGCAGGTCCTGAAGCGGGGCGAGCGCCAGGAGGAGCGCCGTCATCTCGTCGACGCTAAAGCGCGGCGGCCGCGTGAAGCGCTGCGTCAACGCCACAAAGACCCGATCGCCTTCGAGGTAGATCTCGACGAGCTCGTCCGGTCCGCCATCGGGCATGCCGACCATGGCGACGCGCTCGATGAGGCGTCGCAGCCCGTCGGCGCTCATGGACAGCATGTCGGCTAGCTGCACTACCGATACGCCCTCCGGGCGCGCCGCCACAAAGGGCACGAGAAAGAGAAAGCGCGAAAGGTCCGCTGGAAGACTCACGGCGTCCCTTCCTCTGCCGGCGCATGTGCGGCGGCGATCTCCGCGTAGATCGCCGCAAGCTGGTCGCGGGCCAGGGCCGGCGAAAGCAACTCAGCCCGCCGACCCAAGGCGAGGACTTCGTCGATCACGTAGGCCAGGTTCGTCGTCGAAAAGCGAAAGACGCCGCCTTCGGGGGTACCCCAATCGCGCTTCTTCAGGAACGCCACTTCTTCATCGACGCGAACGGCAACGGCCGTGGACTCGTGCACCGCATAGCGGAGCGGCGAGGTGTTCATAAGCGGACGAATTTCGAAGTCGTCGGGCACGTCAAAATCTGGCGCGCCGGGCTTCTTGCCGTTCACTTCCATGGACTCGATGCGGCCCAGGTCAAAGACCCGCACTTCCTTCGAGCGGTGGTCGAAGCCGACCACGTACCAAGCGCCGGCGCGAAGAAAGAGGCCGTAGGGGTCAAGCTCGCGCTCCGTTGGCTCGTGGCCGGGCTTTCGATGGCGAAGGCGCACGCGCTTTCGCGATGCGAGTGCGCCACCAAGGGCTTCGACGCTGGCCGCACTGTAGGCCGTGGGGCGCCCATGACTGAGCGTGAATGCGGAAGCGTCGCCCGCTTCGGCGCCAAGCTTGGCAAGGGCCAGGCGAAGGGCGCGGCGATGCGGAAAGGAAGGGTCCGCCAGGGCCGCGCGTGCGCTTGTCGCGACGATGGCGCGTTCCTCTTCGCTCATCGAGAAGTCCGGGAGGTAGCTCGCATCCGCATCGAGCCAATAGCCCGCTTCGCCTTCGTCGTCGTCCTCGTAGCGAAGCACGAGTCCAATGCGGGCAAGCTCGGCTTTGTCGCGCTCGAACTTGCGACGAATCGACTCGTGCGAGCCCTCGCCGTAGTCGGCGAAGGTCTCGCGCAAGGCGCTGAAGGGCACGGGGCGCCGTGCAGTCTGCAGCACGTGCACAAGGTCCAAAAGCCGTTCGAGCCGATCCATGAACGTTTGCGCAGTATCGGGGATCGCGAGGCGGATTCCTAGGACCTTGATTCCGGGAACGCGAAAAAGACCTGAAGGCCCAATGTGCGCGAATCAAGCTCCTGGTTTGGCGTGCTTGGAGCTAGGCCCTCCGCGGACCCGGGGGACCGAGACTCGAAAGCGATCCCGAAGTGCCACGCATCCTCGCAGCTCTCTCTGAGGAGTCCGTTCGCGACGCGTCCGGACATCACGCCCGCTCTCGTCGACGGAACGTGTCCGTCTTGGCAATCGACTGCAAGACCCAACCAGCCCCTTCGAACTTGTGGACACCCGGACCTCAGACGAAGTGGATGTTTCCAAGCTTTTCCCACCGGCGCTCAGCAGTCGACGCGCACGGAGATCGACGTGACGAGGCCGGAGCGAATGCGGTCGCAGAACGTGCCCCGGAACTCGATGTTGCGGCCGCTCAAGCTGTAGCCGGAGGCCGGCACCGGATCGCCGTTTTGAAAGACGACGGCGCCGGCGGGCGGCGTCGAGCCGAGCTCGAAGCGGCATTCGGTCGCCTCGCCCAAGATGGCGCGGAGCGCGCTCGTGAGCTCGGCGCCGTCGACGGCTTCATAGTAGCGGCGACTCGCGCTTCGCGGACGGCCGCCGGCCGTGGCGAACTGGTTCAGGGCGTCGCGCAGGGCAGGAATGCCCGACGTGTCGCCGTCGCGCGATGGACCGACCACGCCGATGACGAAGGTATCGATGCCGGTGGCGCTTCGCAGGTTTTCAATGGCGCTGACCGTCGCGGGCACCGTGGCGTCGCAGTTGGGCTCGGGTAGGCCGTCCGTTGCGAGCACGACGAAGGTCTCACGGGACGTGCTCCGGCCGTCGAGGTACGCCTGCGCCGTGCGAAACGCGTCGGGCGTGGGCGTATCGCCGGCGCGCGGGGTCGCCGCAGCGAGCGCCGACTGAAGACGGCCCGCATCCGCGCCGACCGCGAGGTCGGGCCCGCTTCCCACGGCGCAGTTGAGCCGTTCGTCGCTTCCGTCTTGTTCGGGGAACGTGAGCAAACCGAGGGGGGTGTCCGTGACGGTCGGCAGGACGGCCGCCATCGCTTCCTCCAGTTCCTCCCAGCGCGTGCGGGTGGTGCCCACGGCGGGAAAGTTCATGCTGCCGGAGCGGTCCACAATGAAGAAGAGCTCGGCCTCCGCGGGCGATACGGAGACGGACTCGTTGAAGGTCGTGCAGCAATCGCAGTCGTCGTCGGCGCAGTCGACAAGACCGTCGCAGTCTTCGTCATCGCCGCCTGAGCAGACCTCCTCTACGGGCACCACGTCGCCGGTGCACTCGCCCCAGCCGGCGCCGTCGCAGCGCTGACGACCGGACCGGCACTCGCCTTCGCCGCGCGTTCCGGGCGGTCCGCCGTAGCAATCGCGCGTCTCACCGCCGCTGCACGTGCATCCTTCGTCGATGAGACCGTCGCATTCGTCGTCTCCTCCGTCGCAGTCTTCGTCCTCCGGCGTGATCGACGCCTCGCAGCCAGACCATTCGCCGCCGGCCCCGAGGTCCAGGCAGCGCTGAAAGCCGTTCAAGCAGATTCCGACGCCCAGCGTCCCATCGGGCCCGGCGTAGCAATCGCGAATGACGCCGGGCGTGCAGCCGCAGCCTTCGTCGATGACGCCGTCGCAGTTGTTGTCGACGCGATCGCACACCTCTTCGCTCTCGGGCGCGCCCGAACCTTCGCACTCGCCCCAGACGTTGATGTCTCCGTCGCCTTCGCAGCGCTGGAAGCCGAAGAAGCATGCGCCTTCGCCGGCCAGCGCGGGATCGCCCACGAAGCAGTTTTGGCGGGAGCCGAGCGTGCAGGCGCAACCCTCGTCGACGCGGTCGTCGCCATCGTCGTCGAGGCCGTTGTCGCAAATGCCATCGTCGCCGCCCGTGCCGACTTCGGGCGGCACGCGCTCGTCTTCTTCGATGCGCTCGTCCGAGCGCGTGGCCGTGTCCCCGCCGACGCCGATGTCAGCGCGAATTCCGCTGCCTCCGCCATCAGCGCAGGCAACCAAGAGAAGAAGAGCGGCAGAAACGCGGACCATAGGCTCGGTATACCACCCCAGGAAAGGCGAGCCACCAGCTCCGCAACATCGCTTCAGCTCGGCGACCGGCCCGTGGTAAACCTGGCCGCAGGAGGCCCCCTCGTGAAGCAGACCATTCCCGTCGTCAGCCTAGAAGACTACGCGCAGGCCGACAAACGTGACGCCTTCATCAAGGCGCTGGGCGAGTCACTCGAAGCCCTGGGTTTTGTCGCCGTCGAAGACCACGGCATTCCCGGGGCGCTCTTCGAACGCACCTACGGCGCCTACCGTGAGTTCTTCGCCCAGCCGGACGACGCCAAGAAGAAGGCCGAGCGGGCCGAAACGGGCCGCCGTCGCGGCTACACATCGTTTGGTGTGGAGCACGCGAAGGACAGCAAGAAGCCTGACCTGAAGGAGTTCTACCACGTGGGCCGTGAGCTCGACGCAGCGGACCCGATGGCAAAGCGGCTGCCCGAGAACGTCTGGCCCGGCGAGCCGGCCGCCGTTCGTGACGTTTCGCTCGAGGTCTTCGCCGAACTCGACCGCGTGGCCGACGCGATCCTCTCGGCCTTTGGCGAGTACCTTGGGGAGGGCCCAGAGTTCTTCCCGCAGATGGTGGCGCAGGGAAACACGATCCTGCGGGTCATTCACTACCCGGTGTGCGACGGTTTCGACGAACCGGGCGTGATGCGTGCTGCGGCCCACGAAGACATCAACCTGATGACGCTGCTCGCTCCCGCGGACGAGTCGGGCCTCGAGCTGCTCACGCGCGAAGGCGAATGGCTGCCCATCGCCGCCGTCCCGGGCCAAATCATCGTGGATACGGGCGACATGATGAGCCGCATCACGAACGACCGAATCCCCGCGACGACCCATCGCGTCGTCAACCCCAAGGGCGATCCGAAGCCGCGCTACTCGATGCCCTTTTTCATTCATCCCCATCTGGACGTCGACCTCACGGTGCTCGAGAGCTGCGTACCGGCGGGCGAATCAGCCAAGTACCCGCCGATCAACAACGAAGAGTTCCTGCTTGAACGCCTTCGCGCCATTGGGCTCAAGTCATGAGCGACGAG
>JBCCRV010000013.1:0-25150 GCA_039201085.1 Myxococcota bacterium
CGAGACGGGGTTCGCCAGCGTGTAGGCGATTTTGTCGACGATGGCTTCGGGGTGCAGGCAGACGACCTGGTTCGGCTTCGGGCGGAAGATGTTGCCGCGGGTGCTGTACGTCGTCTTGATGTGCTGGGCCAGCGTGCGATTCAGGTCCGCCAGGAACTTCGGTCGCTTCCCGTCGTTGTCCCGAATCATGATGTGCCAGTGGTTGCTCATCACACAGATGGCGATGATGTCGATGTTCCACTTCGTTGCGTAGTGCGCGAGCAGGTAGCGGAACGCTTCCTTCGTCATGCGCGTCGGCTTCAAGAGGTAGCGGCGGTGCGAGACGCGCGCGGTGAGGAACACGATTTGGCCCGGCAGCACGATTTGTCGCCGCGCGTTTTTCTTACGGCGTTGTCCCGCACCGCGCCGCCGCTTCGGTGCGTTTTTGCTTTTGGGCTGTCGCTTGTTCCCCTTCGTCATCGAAGGGGGCCAGAGCAAAGGGTGCGCCGTTAGTAACGATAGGGTTTCTGCGTGCTCAAGTTGGCGGTCCGCCAGTTTCCGCCGGCGGCCGTCAAGGGTGAGCCTCGTCTAGTTCGTTCCGAGCGGTCGCCCCCAAGTCATCCCGTTTGGACCGCACCCCACTCACCCTCGAAGCCCAAGTCGAGCAACCCACTTCGCCATGTACTCGGTATCAAGGGCGCCTTCGTTTGAAGCCAGAACGCCCGTGATGTCGTTGCGTTGACGCTCCGACCCACCGGCCATCTTGCTCCACTCCAGCTTGCTAAGGATCACGTCCTCCGGACTTGCCACCGCAACGTTGAGGCCCAGCCATCGAGTCATGCGGCGTCGTTTGAACTCCGTCACGCTGAACGGACGGTCTTTTCGCACGATCATGTGAGCCTTCCACCCCGTCTCCAGGTGAATCAGGTTGAACATATCGCGGCGCCGAAGCGCCTCCAGGGCAGATCCCGCGTCGACGTACACGGTCTCCTCCGGCACGCGATCGAGGAAGCAACGCAATGCCGCTTCAGTGGTGTCCATGACGATGTCCACGACTTGCGTGGAGCGAGGCCTCCCGTGAAGTGTGCTCGCGAACGAACCCGCGACCATATAGTCGATCCCCGCCTCGCTCAGCCAACCGGTTATCGATGCGAGAAAGGCGCGAAGACTTGGGTCGCTCACGGGTCCCAGCGTCGAGCGTTTGGGTACGCGGCTGTGAAGAGTGCATCGCCGAGCCGCTGACGAATCTCTGCCAAGCGAACCGCTTCGTCCGAATACTCCGGGTGCCGCGCGCGAATCCCGCTGCGCCGCAGCGCAACCAGCTCCTCACTCATGGCGGCCATGACATCCAGCCGCCGCTGCGGCCCCATTCGGCGCCAGACCTGAAGCTGCACGCTCCAGGCATCCGGGCTGGTATCCGAAGGCCGGCTAGTCATACGGCAAGCGTAACAGACGACGGTGAGGGCGTGCCGGCCACAGCCGCCGTCCCCTTGATTGCCTACTGGGTTGAGGTTCGCCGCTACGAAGCCGAACCGCCCAAAAACCAAAACCGGAACTGGGTGGATGTCTAGAAGCGTAGGCCGACCGGTGTGCCGATGCCTCTCGCAGCCCCACCGCATGCGCTCAGAGCGCGCGCCGAACCTCGGAGCACAGCCAACCGAGGAGCGTGTCGGGGGCGTTCCCTTCGATGAGGCAGTGCTTCACGTGGGCTGAGGCGAGAAGCTCGGGAAAGGTGCTCCACTCTTGGTCGAGTTTCGCGGGAAAGACTCTGAGCCACGCATCCCATGCGCCTTGCGCGTCCGCGTCGTCCAAACCGGCCGCGGCGCGATAGAGATGCGCGAAGAGCGGCTTTTCGTTGGTCTTGAAGGTCCTCGACTTGTGCTGGGTCATAGGGTCGAAGGGCACGAGCTTCGCTGCGTGCTCGAGGTCGCCTTCAGCGAGCGCAAACCACGCGAAACGAAGGGCGTCCTGCTGGGAGCGCGGCTCGAGGCGTCGCAATGCCTTTCGCACGTCTGTCACGTCGAGGGCCGGCGCGGTCAAACCGCCGGTCGAGAGACGGTGAAACGTGAGGAAGCCGATGACGCGTTTCCAGTCCAGTGGCCAATCGGGACGGTGTGCCTCGATGCAGCTCGTGAGCGAGGGAACGATGGTTTCGAGCAGGACCGAGGTCGCAGCCATATCACCCTCGAGGAGCGCGTAGCGAACAAGGCAAGTCGACGCCCCCCAAATGTCGTTGGCCGCGCCAAGTCCGCCAGCTCTTCCCGCTTCCACCGTACGCGTGAGGTTGCCGAGGTAGTAGAGAAAGATGTTCGCCGTGCTGCCCGGCCGCTCGTCGATGCGTCCGATAAGACTCGTGGGTGGGTGCTGACTTTCTGCAGCGGCCTTCGACGCTTCCGTCGCTCGGACGCCGACGGCTTCGACGTCGACAAAAACGTGCAGGTCATAGGAGCCGCAGCGCACGGCGAGAAAACGCGAGTCTCCCCGAACCTGCGTTGCGCCATGGCGTTCGATTGTCGCCACCGACTTGCGCTCGCCAGGCACAAAAACCCCGCTCTCGTGAACTTCCTGGAAAGTGGTCTTGCTGTGGTGTACGGGCCTCTGGCGCCCGAGTACCAGGCGAGTGCGATCGCCGGCGCCAACAAAGGCGATGAGCGCCGATTCGCGGATGATGTCCAAGACTTCACGGCTCACCACGTCCCACAGCACCGTGCGTTTGGGCCCAAAGCGCAGGTCGCTCGGATAGATTCCGCAGGCGGCCGCGAAACGCCCGTCCGCCGACAACGCGAGACCCTTGACGCGCATTTTGTTGTGCTTGAAGTGGGAAGCGCGTTTCTTTCCGCGACGAAGAATCCGAAAGTCCCGCCCCTCGGAGAACGCCACGTACGCGCCGTCAGCGCTCACGGCGAGCGCTGCGACATCGGAGCGAAGCTTGACGGGAAGCGTCGTTGGCTCGGTGTTCTCTTGCGTCAGGGACTTCAGGCGGAGCTCGTAGTCCATGGCGCAGCCGAGCATGTCGTAGAGACTCGGCGCGCCGACGAGGGTGGATCCGTCGGCAGAGAGCTGGAGCCTCGCGGATCCGTGTCGCAAGGTTTTGCCGTCCCGCGCAAGGGCGATGGGCCCATTGAAACCACGGGACTTTGCATTCGACGCCGTAACGCCTTTGGGTGGGTCATGAGGATGGCCGCTCACACGAACCCAGTCGGCACCTTCGCGCAGCTCGCAGGTCCAGTGGCCTTCGGTGGTGAGCACGTGGGCGTGCTCACCCGCAAGTCGGATATCGAGTACGGACGCGCCCATCGTGTAGGCCTTCCTCCCTTGTGTCTGTTGGTGGAAACGATCGGGAACGGAGAAGCGCGGAAGCACGAGGCGCTCGCCGCTCGTCCAATGCACGAGGGAGAACTCCCAGCTCTTGTGCATCAGCAAGAGCCGCCGCGTCTCCGGGTCCGCGTCGACGTGGGCGATGCCCTCGAAATGCGATTGCTTCGGAGTCCACTTCATCGACCGCCAAATCCTACGCCGCAGGTCGTCGAAGTCTACCTCCCATTCGACGAAAGCCCCGACCGGGTTTGATCGTAAGGAGGAAAGAAATCGGGTGAACGACAAACCCGACCGGATGCTTGGGGAAGGGAAAACGGGCGACCGATCCAACGTACAGTGGCACGACGGACTCAAGTGGCGTGACAGCAAGCTGAAAAGAAGGCGCTGATGCAGGGTTGCGTGAGATCGCAGTCCCCCGTGTAACCTCCACCATGTTCGTTCTCCGCGGCACACAGAAGCTTCGCAAGCGCCTCAAGATGCCCGTCTCGCCCAGCCAGGCGGGCGACACGGTCCTTGGCGATTGGTACGCGGACCTGCGGCCAGTGCGTCCTAAGCATCTCGTGCTTCTCGTGAACGATCGAACGCGCTTTCCGGTGCTGGTGCATGCATCGCCGCTGACGTCACTTCAGCCGCGCTTTTGCATCGCCCTCTCCAAGCAGCTTTGCGCCATCGGCGCGGCGGACGATGCGATCGACGCAGAGATGGCACGCATGGACACGATGCGCGTCGATAAGACGGCGAGCCGCAGCGTGCTTGCCACGATGATGGACTATCGCTTCATGTTGGAGGCGTACATGGACGGGGGCCCGCCTCACGATTTGCATGCGGTGTCCATGAAGATGGCATTGGGGCCGTGCGGTCCGCTCGACATGGAGTCGCCGATCGATGTGACGCGGAGCGCGCTAAACGGCGCGTAGGCGCCCGCTTGCCATCCGGCCCCCGGCAAGAACCGAACGTGATCCCAGGGGGATGGGGGACACTCTTCTTCTTTTTCGTCATTCCGGCAGCTCCGGAAATCTACGACTGTGATCACGCGGACAATGCTGCAAGGTCGGCGAGGTCCTTTGGCCGGCCCGACGCGGCTTTGTTCTTGATGAGATCCACGCGACTGATGAGCGGAACGGAACCAGGCGCGAGCTCGACGTAGTCGCGATTCTCCCAAGCCTCATCAAAGTTCACACCGGAAATCCCCGTGAGGATGTCGATCCGAAACGGTTTGCGGCCCAACATGAAGACCTTCCGCACCTGCGTCAGCGCTGAAACCTCTGGCGCTACGTCGCCGAAGCCAAACTTCTCCAGGGCTGACCGCACTCGTCGGGCGTTTGCTTCGTCCGCGCGGACGAAGACATCGAGGTCTTCGGTAAAGCGGGGGTGGCCATGCGCTGCGAGCGCGTGGCCGCCAATGAGCAAGAACTCAACCTTCTCCGAGATCAGCAACCCTAAGAACTCGCTCCAGTCCGTAGTCAGGCTTTCCATGAAGCTCCCACGCGGCCCGTCGCAGAAGCTCCACGGCCGCGATTCTTTCCTCCGCGGACGCGTCCGCCCAGGGATTCGGTTCCGGTTCGCCCAGGTCGACGACTCGAATCACTTTTTCCACGCCCGAGTCTAGCACGCCTGGCACCTCGCGGCGCCGTGCCGCGAATGCGAAACGATCCGTCCATGCCGCTGGGAAAACCCCGTCCGGCCATGCCTCATCGAACGCCAGGCCGTCGATGCGCGCGAGAAGGTCGATTCGCAGGGCCATCGGCGCGGCGGACGATGCGATTGACGCGGAGATGGCGCGTATGAACGCGATGTATGTCGACAAGACGGCAAGCCGCAGCGTGCTCGCCACGATGATGGACTACCGCTTCATGATGGAGGCGTACATGGAGGGGTCCCGGTGTCCCGACCTGCATGCGGTGTCCCTGAAGATGGCCTTGGCGCCGTGTGGTCCGCTCGACATGGAGTCGCCGATCGATGTGACGCGGCGCGTGCTAGGCGGTTCGTAGACGTCCATTTACAGAGCCGGCGCATCCCCCGCGGGAGCCGCATAGCGGGCCCTTGTCACACACGCATGCATCGCGGAAGCAGCGCCGGAGCGACGGAGCTACGCATCGCTCGACACCCGCGCTACGGCAGCGGTACGTTGCCTGCCCAAGACTCGCTTCCCGCTGAGGCCCTCGCGCCGGGCCGATACCTTTGGTGGCCTGATTCCACTCAGCACCTTTCCGGCGCCCGTCACGGACGCGTCGATAAGTACTCACGCTTCGCCGCCGCCCTTTATCTATCCAACAGAGTTTATCCAGCAGACGTCGAAACGCGACGCGCCGTTCAGGTAACGGACCCTGAGCGCCGCATGGGTAGCTTTCTAATTATGGCGACAACCGCATCGGCCCGAGCAATCACGCTGGTCCTCATTCTCGTGACGGCACCGAAGCTGGCCCTCGCGGACGACTACTACGTCGATCCGAACGGCAACGACGAGAGCGCCGGAACACGTGACGCCCCTTGGCGAACGCTGACGAAGGCCGGCGAAGAAGCGCGTCCGGGCGATACGGTGTTTCTTCGCGGGGGCGAGTACCGGCAAGGCCTACGGCCGGCCCGCTCCGGTCGGGAAGGCGCGCCCATCGTGTTTCGCGCCGTGGACGGCGAAACGCCGCTCATCGTCGACAGCGATGGCCCCATCGCCATCGACCTGAACGAACGCAGCTACATCGAGCTTCGCGGCGTGCACGTCGATGGCCAAGGGAGCTTTCGCGAATCGAACTTCGAAAGCTGGCTGACCCTCGACGATGCGCACCACAACGTGATCGCCGAGTGCAACTTTCGCCGGGCCCAAGGCTGGGCCGGTGTCGCCATCGACGGCAACAGCAGCTTCAACGTCTTCGTCGACAATCGCATGGATGAAAACGGCACCTGGAGCCGTCGCCGCGATTCGGACGGTACGCTTCAAGACGCGGGCGATCTCATCGAGATGACCTGCGGGCACCACAACTTCTTTGCGCGAAACCACCTAAGCCGCGGCGGCCACGACCTCTTTCTCGTCGGCGGCTCGTACAACGTGGTGCGCGAAAACCACTTCGACAACGACTGGGGTGAGATGCGCGGAAACCGCGTGACGACCGTCGGCGCGCCGCCGTCCCACGAATGCCGCGAGCACGGCTACAACGTCTTCGAGCACAACGTGGTTCGAAACGCCTTCGTCTCCGTCGATTCGATTCGAACGGCTTCGATCAAGGCCCAAGGCGTCGGCATGATCGTGCGCTTCAACACCTTTGTGGGCGCGCACAATCAAGCCGTATCCACGCCGTCGCGCGCGGACATTCCCGTGTCGCGCGGCATTCGCATCTACCACAACACGATGTACGGCAACGGCGGACCCGCCTGGGAGGTGGTGGCCTTTCAAGACGGCGTGAGCGACGACAACGCCTTTGTAAACAACATCGTCTTCCGAAACCGGCAAGCGCCCCCCAGCTCCAACTTCGACAGCGACCTGATCGTTCAGCTGGCGCCGTCCGAGCTGGGCACAAACCGTGCGTTCTCGAACGCGATCGTGCGGGCCCGTCCCGGCGACGCAATCGTTCGAACGCGGGCGGGCCGAACGTCCCTCGAGGAGGCTGAGTCGAGCTTTGGCGCCAACTTCTACGACAACCTCGAAGTGGCGCCGGACTTCGTCACCGCAGACCCTCGGGAGCACGAAGACTTTCAACTCGACGCGGGAAGCGCCCTGATCGACGCGGGCGCCTTTCTAACCTTCGCCACCGAAGGGGGAAGCGGTACCGAGCTCGCCGTCGACGACGCCGGATACTTCTGCGACGGCTTCGAAGTGCAGCCCGGCGACGCGATCCGGGTGGGCGACGCCGCCGTGCGCATCGTGGGTGCGGACTACACGCGCGACACGCTCACGCTCGAGCGGGCGATTCGCTGGGAGCGCGGCACGCCGGTCACCCTCGACTACGCCGGCGCGGGGCCAGACATCGGTGCCTTCGAGCGGGGTTTGAACGAAAACGACTGCTCCTGCGACGACGGCGACCCCTGCACGGCCGACCGCTGCCTCGACGGCACCTGCACCCACGAAGCGATCCCCGCGTGCGAGCTCGACGGCGGTATGGGCCTCGACGGCGGCGCCTCGGATGCGGGCGCGCGTGACGGCGGCGTCGGCCCACGCGACAACGATGCTGGAGCGTCCCACCCCGGGAGCGACGCCGCGTTGGGCGACGACGCAGGCAGCAGCGGCGGATGCAGCGCCGCGGCCCAATCCTTTCCCCTTGCCCTCGTCATGCTCCTGTTTCGACGCCGGCGACGCACGCGCGTCCCTCACTCGCCAAACACTTCACCTTGAGTCGCCGGGGTGCATAGCCGCCGGCGCTCAACGCGGCATGCGCGTGACGACCAGCGCCGCGAAGGCGCCCACCACCATGCACACCGTGAGCAGCGCCATGATCCACGCGCTCAGCCAGGGGCGCGGCTTGCCGCGCGCGAGCCGGATCGCCGCCGGGACCCAACCGAAGACCATTGGAAAGGGCAAGCCGCAGAGCGTCACCACGAACGCAACACCGAAGGCCTTCGGCGGTGTCGTCACACCCCCGCTGCTCGCAAACACCACAACGAGCGCCAACACCAGATAGGCGAAGCCGCCGAGCAAGCTCCACAAGATCGCGAGGATCGCGATCTGCTTTTTGACCTCCGGTTCCACGCTGCGCGCAGCGTATCGCGCGAGCCGCGTTCTCCCCAACTCCTGCGAAAAGGAAACGAAGCGCGGCGACCGCCGCCGCACGGGCGGGGCAGGTCCTCGGCGCGACGCGCCTCGACGAACTGAAACGCATTCAGACCTTCGATACGTGCCTCTTCGGCGACGCCGAATGCGCAAAAATGCAAACGCTCCTTTCACACGGAGCCTCACTCCACGGCGGATCGGGAAACGGCCGCCCCCCGGCGCAAGACTCAGGCGCGCGGGCCGTGGGGTTCGCGGCGCACCCGAAAAGTCTCCTTCGGCCGGGTGAACGCCCAAAAGCCCGAACGAACACCCCTCTTTCGCCTTTGCGCCCCCTGCCCCATGATCGGCCGGTGCCGGAGCTGCCTGATATTGAGGCCTACCTCGTCGCCCTGCGCGAGCGCGTGGTGGGCCGGCGTCTCGCCGCGATGCGGCTGCGCAGCCCCTTTCTCCTGCGCACCGTCACGCCGCCTGCATCGGCGTTCACGGGCCGCACGCTCCAGGACGTGTCGCGCCTCGGCAAACGCATCGTCTTTGCCTTCGGGGCGGAGCATTTCGCGGTGGTGCACCTCATGGTGGCCGGTCGCTTCCAGTGGAAGCCCCTCAAGGGCGACGCCTTCGCCGCCGTGCCGGGGCGCAACGGACTGGCGGCCTTTGACTTCGAGGCAGCCGGCTCACTGCTGCTCACCGAAGCCAGCAAGAAAAAGCGCGCCCGCCTGCATTTGGTGGAAGGCGCGACGAACCTCGCCGAGCACAACCCCGGCGGCGTCGAAGCGCTGGGCATGACCGAAGCGAACTTCATCGCGCGCCTCCGGGCTCGCAACCACACCCTCAAGCGCGCGCTGACGGACCCGCGCATCTTCAGCGGCATCGGCAACGCCTACTCGGACGAGATCCTGTTTGACGCCCGCCTTCCGCCCACGCGCTGGACTTCCCGGCTGAGCGACGACGACCTTTCACGCCTTTATGCCTCCACGCAGCGCGTGCTCACCGAATGGTCCGATCGGCTCATCGACGAAGCAAAGGCGCGCTGGCCGAAGAAAGTCACGGCCTTTCGCCCCGAAATGAACGTGCACGGACGCTACGGCAAGCCCTGCAACGTCTGTGGTGCGCCCATTCAACGCATACGCTTTGCCGATAACGAGACGAACTACTGCGCAGCCTGTCAGAACGGAGGCAAGCTGCTCGCCGATCGCGGGCTCTCCCGCCTGCTCAAGGGCGACTGGCCAAAAACCCTCGAACAGCTCGAGCAAATGAAGGAAGCGCGAAAGAATGGGTGAGATCCGACAAGGAGACCGCAAGGATCTCTTTCTCGGGTTCTTCACGCTCGCGTCGATCCTAGCGGCCCACGCCCTCGGTGAAACGGCCCGTGACGCCCTTTTTCTTTCGGGCCTGACGGCGGACCGCCTGCCCTGGGCCTACCTGACGATCGCCGGTCTTGCGCTTGTGGTCGTGCGCGCCAACTCGGCGATGCTCGAGCGCACGAGCGACAAGCGCTGGCTGCTGGTCAAGACGATGATCGGTGCCGCCGTCATCAACCTGGGCTTTTGGTTTTGGCTGCGCGGCGACCCGCCCCAAGGGCGCGCCTTCGTGCTCTACGTGTGGACGGGCCTGTTCGCGACCGTCAGCGTTGTGCAGTTTTGGCTTCTCCTCGACGACGTCGTCGACGTGGCCAAAGCAAAACGTATTTTTGGCCCGGTTGCCGCCGGCGGCGTGCTCGGTGCGCTGCTGGGCTCGTTCGTCGCCGAGCGACTGGTGGACGCCGGCTTCGGTCCCCGCAACCTCATGGCGGCGGCATCCCTCTGCCTCTTCATGGGCGCCTCGATCCCGCTTCGGTGGCGGCGCGAAGTGCGGCCGCCCGCGCCCGTGGACAGCCGCATCGCCTTTGGCAGTCTAGGCCGGGACCTCCGCGTTCTCTGCGAGCACGTGTACCTGCGCCGCCTCCTTGCGCTCGTATTGGTGAGCACGATCGCGCTCACGGGCCTCGACTTTGTCTTCAAGTCCGTGGTGGGCGACCACTTCGCCGGTGTGCCCAACGGCGCCGCGGAGCTGAGTCGCTTCTTTGCGCGCTTCTACCTGGCGATGAACATCGTGTCGCTCATTGGCCAGCTCTTCTTGAGCGGGTGGCTCTTGCGCACCTTTGGCGTCAACCAAGCGCTCTTTGTGTTGCCGACGCTGCTGCTGCTCGGCGCCGGCGCGTTCATCGTTGCGCCCGTGCTCGTGCCCGCGCTCATCGTAAAGGGAACGGACGGC
Source organism: Myxococcota bacterium (assembly GCA_039201085.1). Lineage (GTDB taxonomy): Bacteria > Myxococcota_A > Polyangia > Polyangiales > Houyiibacteriaceae > JBCCRV01. The sequence goes on from JBCCRV010000013.1 coordinate 10,247, forward strand.
TCGCTGCGCCATTCGCTCCATCGGACGGGCATGGAGGTGCTCTACCTGCCCGTGTCGCGGGAGCTCCGTGAGCGCTTCAAGGGCCTCATCGACGGCGTGGGCCAACGCGGCGGACAGGCGCTCGCCTCGATCCTCATTCTCGGTGGCTTGAGCATCGGCCTCGACACGCGCGGCGTGATGATCGGCGTGCTGCTCATGGTCGCCGCGTGGCTGCTCGTCAGCGTGCTGATGCGCAAACCCTACCTGGCCCTCTTTCGCGAGAGCCTGCAAACCGGCGGCCCGACCTGGAGCAGCAGCAAGACGCCCCTCGACCTCAAGGCGCTCGAAACGATGCTCGCCGCCCTCAACAGCGAGCAAGACGAAGAGGTGCTCGTCACGCTCGACCTCTTCGCCGAATACGACCGCGTCGCGATCATTCCGCGCCTGATCCTCTACCACCCGTCCTCGGAGGTCACGCTGCGCGCCCTCGAACTCTTCACAAGCGCCGAGGACACCTCGATCCTGCCGATCGCACGGCGGCTCGTGCAGCAGGGCCAGACGCCGGACGTTCGCGCCGCGGCCATGCGCGCCTGCTCGCTCCTCGAGAGTGACGAGGGCCTGCTCGAGAGCCACCTCGACGACGAAACGCCCGAGGTCGCCACGACGGCGCTCGTCGGCCTGGTCGCCGCCAATATGGGCAAGGTGGACGAGCTCCGGGCACGCCTTTCCGAGCTCGTGCTCTCCGGCGAGCCCGCCACCCAGATCGCCCTCGCCACCGCCGTGGGCGATCGCCGCGACCGCTCGATCCTTTGGGTCCTCGACGACTTGCTCGCAAGCTCCAACGTCGAAGTCCAGGAAGCCGCGGTGCGCGCCCTCGCGAAAATGCCCGACACGAAGTACGTCGCCACGCTCCTGCCGCTTCTGCATCGCTGGCAAACGCGTGCGCCCGCTCGCGCCACGCTACGCGCCATGGGGGACGAAGCGTTGGACGTGCTCGCCGTGCACCTGGCGGACACCCGTCTTCCGCGCCGCATTCGCCGGCACCTGCCGCGCACCATTCACCGCTTTGACAACGCCAAGGCCCTCGAAGTCCTGCAGCGCCAGCTGCCGGCCGAATGGGACGGCGCCGTGCGCTACAAGATCCTGCGCGGCATGGGCCGGCTCATGCAAAACAACCCCGCGCTCCCGCTCGATCGCGAACTGATTCGCGCGACGATTCGCACCCACCTGCGGCGCGTGTATCGCTTCGAGCAATGGCGCGTTGCCATTCACAAAACGATGGACACCGATTCAGAAGTTGCCGAGTCGACCGGCGCCGAACTGCTCGCTGTATGCCTGCGCGAAAAGCGCACGAACGCCCTCGAGCGCATCTTTCGCTGCCTGCAGATGCTCGACCCGCAGGAGACCTTCAAGCTCTATTGGCAGGGTCTTGGAAACAACGTCGCTTCGCTCCGCGCGGCGTCCCGCGAACTGCTCGAACATGCGCTGCCTTCGGAGTTTCGCGCGCCGCTCCTTGCGCTGCTCGACGACGTGCCCGCCGAAACGCGGGTCACCCGCGCGGGCCTCGTGCTTCAAATGAGCAGCGATACGCCGGCGTATTCCGAGCTGATTCGCCGGCTCGCATCGGACGGAAGCGACACCCTCTCGGCGATCGCCGAGTACCATTTGGCCGAGATGGGCTACGACCACGAACCACGACCGGCCGTCGCCGACGACGGACGCAGCACCTCCGCCGTCGCCGAAGTGGTCGGCCAAACCCTCAGCGGGCTCCAGCTCTCGGGAGGACGAAGCGGTGGCTGACCGTCAAGCGTCGCGCGTCGAGCGGCTCATCGCCCTGCGAAGTTTTCCGGCCTTCGCAGACTTCCCGTCCGAAGAGTTGGCGGCCATGGCGCGCAACGCGGTCATTCGAAACTTTCGCGCCGGCGAGCGCCTGATGGAAGAAGGCCAGCCGCCACGTGAGGTCTTCTTTGTGCTGCGGGGTGAGGTGCAGCTGGAAAAGGCGGGCCTGCTCCTGCGCACCTTCGGGCCGCGCTCCGTCGTCGGCGGCGTGGCCGCCCTCTCGGAAGATCCGGACGGCTACGCCTGCACGGCCATGGCCGACACCGTCGCGCTGGTTGTGACCGCCGAAGAGCAGCTCGAGATCTTCGAAGAGCATTTCGACGTCTCTCGCCGGGTGCTCATGGGAATTGCGCGCCAAATCTTGGGCCATCGCCTCGCGATGGGGAGCTCGGCCGGCTTCGAAAACGCCGAGTTTGAAGCCGAGGGCAACCCGCCATCGCCCACCAACCTGGTCGAACGCATCGCCCACCTTCGTCGCGCCTTGCCCTTTGCGGGCTCACGCCTTGAAGCGCTCGCCGACCTCGCCAAAGAGGCGGTGGAAATGCGCCTCGAAGCCGGCGAGGCACTGTGGGCCGAAGGCGATCCTGCCTACGCCTTTGTCTTCGTGCTCTGGGGCATCGTCGAAGGCGAGACCGCCGACGGCAAGCGCATGCGTTTTGGGCCGAACGACGTGGCCGGTTCGCTCGGCTCGCTCGGTCAGCAGCCGCGCTGGTATTCGGCCAAAGCGGTCACGCCCGTCGTCGGTCTGCGCCTCGCCAGCGAGTCACTTCTCGACGTGTTCGAAGACCACTCGGACCTCGCGCTGGCAATGATTCGCGCCATGGCCGGGGGCCTGCTGTCGATCATGGTGCAGCACGCCCAACTCCGGGCGGACGCGGGCGCCGAAGCTGCGCAGTAGGGGCGACGGGTGCGGTTGCCGGCGCCGCGGCCGATTCGCCCAAAAGCACCGTCAGACCCGCGCTCACGGTCAGCCGCGTCGTGCCCTCGGTGAGGCCCACGTCGAAGGAGAAATCGACCTGTAGCGCGGGGTTCAACATGTAGCCCATGCCCGCCCCGGCGAACGCGTCCGGGTCTTCGTCTTCAACCCAGAGCATCACCCCCAGCAGGTAAAACCACAGCGGGTCGCTCGGCGCGTAGGTCACCGCGATACTGCCTTCGCCGAGCACCAAGTCGGGCGCAACCGTTCCGCCCGCCAGGTTGCCCATCAGCCCAAAGGCGTTCGGCGAATAGCTCCAGTTCCACTCCAGGCGGCCCGTAGCATCGCCTCCGTTCACCGGAATCGACACGGAGGGCACGAAACTCATCGCGCCGTTTCGGCCCACCTCAAAGGCCACCTTGAGGCCTGCCGTGGCATCGCCAAAGGCCACGTCATTGTCGCCCTCTTCGGGAAAGACCCCAGTAACGTTGGGCAGGGCTAGTCGCAGCTCCGTCGAAGTGCCCAGGCCAAGGCGGATCGACGCGGAGGGCGCCGACAGGCTCGTTCCGTCGTCTTCATCGAAGGTAAAGGCCGTGCCCATTTCCACGATGGGCTGCAGATGCGGGGCGGTCTGCGTGCTGTTCGCATAGCCCGGACGGTCACTACTAAACTGGGCCCGCGCAGCGGCCGGCAACCCGCCGGCGGCGCACGCAAGGACCCAAAAGCTCACGCGTTTCAAGAACAACTTCAAACTCCAAACTCCTACCCGGTACTCCTTCGCATCTCCGCCAAGATGCAATCGACTTGCAGGCCGGGAGCGTACGCGCGAACCGGGCTGCGAGGGGCTTTTTTGACCTTCGACCCGACGGAATGCCCGACGAGACCATCGAAGTGCAAAAAAGGGCCGCGCAAACGGGCGCGCCTCATCGCCGAAGCACGGCGAGACGGACCGCGCGCTGGCTCCGTTGCGAGTGGGTCAGTTCGGATTCCGGTGCAGAATCACCGGCGGTGCGATCGCGCGCTCCCGAAAGGCGCGGTGCACTTTCAGGTTGATATCGGTCTCAAAACGCTTTTCAAACCGCGTGTCGAGCACGTATGCCTTGAGACGCAAACGCAGCGCGATAAAGTTCGCTTCCACGACTTGATTGACCAAGACCGGGACCGGTTTCGGCAGGTGCACGTACCGGCTCGTGAGCGCCGCTTCCTTCAAGATCGACTGCGCTTCGTCGACGTCTTGATCAAGGCCGATGTAGAAGTCCATGGCCACCTGCATGTCAAGGGCGCCAAAATTGCCGTTCGAGGTGATGTCCGTGATGAACTTGTTGTTCGGAATCGTGACCGTGTTGTCGCCCAGCGTTTGCAGGCGTACGGAGCGCAGCCCGATGGCCGTGATGTCGCCGTACTCGCCGCCGAACTGCACGCGGTCGCCCACCTGAAAGGGCCCGTCGACCATGATGATGATGCCGGCAATGAACGACGCCACGACGTCTCGAATGGCAAAACCGATCGAAACGGCCAGCGTGCCGCCGATGACCGCCAGGATGGAATCCTCAAGGCGGATCGAAAGGGCCACCACCACAACCGCCGTGATCACATAGGACGCAAACTGAAGAACCGTGGACGTTTTCTGCAGAAGAAGCCGCCGCGCCGGAAAGCGCTGGCTCAGGCGGAGCACGAAGTCGCGCGTCACCCGAAGCCCAAACCACACCGCGACGACCACAAAGAGCGAGGTCACGACCCCGCTCCAGCGGATCACCCGCGCGATCTGCACGACGCCTTCCGCGTCGAGTTCCTGCGCCGCCGCGGCGGAGCTGGCAAAAACAACGCTCGAAAAAGCGGGAACGCCAACGCTGAAGAATGTACGCATGTCGGTCTTTCCGTTCGTGCCCATTAGGCCAGGAGGTGTTGGCGTCGAAGCACTGTCATCACGAGTCGAAACCACTGGGGCGTGATCCGGTGGCGATGGTTTTTACTTCGCAGCACGCCGCGCGCGACGGCGATGCGAAGCGAGTCGGCCACGTCCGCGGCTGGAAGATCCGTGCACGCCACCACATCGGCGGCCGTCGCGTCCTCCAGCTGCGCAATGGCGCGAAGCACAAAGAGCATGGTGCCGGGCAGCGCATCGAGGGCCTCCGCCTTGGGTGTCTCGAAGAGATGCACGTACACCCGTCCGTCCCGCATGCCGAGGGACTCGCGAAAGAAGTGCTGCACGAGCGAAGGGTTGCCGCGCGTGTAGTCCCAAAGTACCTGCACGTAGTCGCGCTTGGCCGTCTCCCGCCCTTCGACAATGTCCGCATAGTCGCGGCTCCGCGGCGAGGACAGGTCGTCGTAGGACGGAAGAATGCCCGCCCGCTGCGCCTGCACTTCGACGAGCTCGCCGACCGCGTCCTTCGACCAGCGGGGAAGTTCGTGCACGTCGTCGAAGACCGTGCGCTCACTGCGCGCGCGGCGCAGGTAGTTCCAGCACGGTTCGTTGAAGGACATCGCCCACGCGAGCTCCGTCTCGCAGGCTTCCTGCACAAACGCATCGAACACCCGGAGTCCGCCGATGACCGGCCGAATCAAGCGGTGCGCGTCGTCGATATAGACCGCGTGAACGTCCTTGGCCTTGAGCGCCGCCTCGACCGCGTCCGCTGTGACCGCCTCGGCGCCGGCGGCTTCGGCAACGACGGCCCAGAGCTGCGTTCGATCGCTGGGGCACTGCACAAACAGGCCCTCGCCCAGCGCGCGCAGGGCGTGCGTTCGGCCAGCCCCCTGTTCGCCGACGATCGCGACCATGCCGCCGGGACGGAGCGTCCCGTCGTAGGGCGCCGGCGCCGCGGGCACCTCAGCGCCCGCCGTGGGCGCGAGCTTCTCGCGCAGCGAGTTCGTGAGCGGATCGTGGCGCTTCTCTTCCTTGCGCTGCTCGAGCTCCCGTCGAAACACCTGCGACACGAGGCCGCTCGTGCCGGCGAACTGGCTGACCTGACTGAGCAGAAACCGCCGCGTGCCCGCCACAAAGAGCGCCACCCCAGCGATCGCCGCCGCGGGGTAGGCCAGCGCGCCTTGTTGGCGGCTGTGCGCCCAGCGCAGCAGGCCGTTCCGTTCCGCGTGGGCTTCGGCGCGCTGAAAGATCGTCGGCCGCCACCAAACGAGCAGCGTCAGCAAAAGCGGGATGGCCAGCACCCACGTCGCGCCGATCGCCCAGCCATAGAGCGTGCCGCGCCCGACCGTTTCTAACGTGAGCGTCAGCAGAAGACCGAAGATCACGACCGAAAGGCCGATCAGCCGCAGCGAGCGAAAGCGCAGCGCGCCGGCGGACGACGCGCGCCGGCTGTTGCGCTCAGCGATCGCGTTCATGAGCTGGACCACAAACGATCCAATGATCAGCCATGCCGCAATGATCGCCAGGTAGTCGAACTCCTTCAGCACCACGCCGCCCATCAGGAGCGCGTAGAGCGCCACGAGAAGCGCAAACCACTCGATCGGCTGGCGCACGCGGCGCAGGTACCAGCAAAGGTCCGCCAGGCGGCGCGAGATCAGCGTGCTCGGTACGCGCTCGTCGTAGTCTTGTTGAAGCCCTTCCAGCACTGCATCTGCTCGGTTACGCCACCAGCGAAAGGCCACGAGAAGCATCAGCACCTTCAGCAGATCGAGCAGCCGTTCACCGGGGTTATCGCGCACCGTTTGCGCGTACGCGCTCACAAAACGCGGAAGGGCCAGAAGGTGGTAGCGCCCCTCAAGACGAATCTGATCGAGCTCGCGCCGGGCCTGCGCGCGGCCCTCTTCGCCAAAGCCGCGGATCTGCCCCGCCGTCGGGATCTGGGGGAGGATGGCCAGCCGGCTATCGTTCAGGCTGACGACCACGTCGCGCAGCACCGTCGCGCGGTACCAGCGCTCCTCCCGCGTGTCGCGGCGAAGCTCCGCCGCCCGCGAGAGCAGCGCCGTCCGCTGCGCTTCAAGCTCGTCGCGCGATTCCTCGTCCAGCAGTTCGGGAAGCACGGGCGGCGTCGGCACGTCCACATCGGGCCCGATGGCCGAGAGCGCCTCGGACAAACGCGTGCGGTTGCGCCGAAGGTTGGCGACCACGTCGCCGTAGAGCGCCGCCGCTTCATCTTGATCGCCATCGAAATCGCGAACGCGCCGCACCGTCACCAGCGCCGCTTCGCGCTGAACGTCCGCCGACGCATGGCCCTGCTCGAGTTCCGCCGCCATGCGGGCAAGCGCTTCTTCCACGCCGTGCTGCCGCGCGCGTGCTTCCGCCACCACCCGGCGCGTCTCGTTCTCGGCGGCGCGCGCCTCCGCCAGCGCACGCTCACGCGCAAGCCGGGCCGCCTCGGCTTCCGCTTCCGCTTCGCTCTCGGCGCCCTGGAGCGCGTCCTGCGTTTGCCAAAGGGCCGCACGCTCGTCCGCCCTAAGCCGGAGGTAGCGAAGCTTGAGCGCGCGCACGCGGGCCCGCAGCTCGTCCAGCGACTCGGCCTCTTCTTCCGCGAGCGGCTCGCCTCCCGCGTCCTCCGAGCTCGCGCCTTCGGCCGCCTCGTCTTCCGAAGGCGCTTCCTCCACCGCGTCGGACTCGTCCGTCGCGTCGCGATCGCCGGCCGTTTCCTCCGGTCCTTCCGAAGCGGCGTCCCCTTCCGAAGCGGCGTCCGGCTCCGCATCGCCCCAAAGCTCCGCCACGACTTGAAAGAGCTCGGCGCCGCGAAGGCTCAGCAGTCCCTCCCGCGACTCGCCTTCGCGAAGCTCGATTCTTCGCCCGGCAAAGAGCGCATCGAGCACCTCCGCTTCCCGCTCCAGTCGCGCGCGCTCCGCCTCCAGGGCCAACCGCAGGGCCGCCACGCGCATCGAGCGAAGCTGGGCACTAAAGATGCCCTTGCGGGCTTCCGGCGGCAGGGCCGCGTAAGCCGAAAGGGCCTGCGACGTACCCTCGATCGACGCGCCGATCGGCGCATCCGGCGAAAGGGCCGCCAGCTCGTCGAGACCCATGTCCTCCAAGGCGCCGCCCCGCGCTTCCAGAAAGGCCGAAAGCGCCTCGGCGCGATCGGCCGCCGGGGGGCTCTCCGTGTCCTGCGCATGCGCGCCCGACGAAAGGCACACCAAGACCCAAACGCAGCAGCAGGTATTTGGCAGGAACGAACGCATGGAGCCACCCTCGTTCTGCCGCGAATCGCCGAAAGCCCAAAGAATTCTGCGGCCGACGCGATCGATCGGGAAGACCCAACGGGCAAGCGTCCAAACTTGGGCCCCGTCGAGTACATCAGCGTTGGGTGCGCGTACGACCACGATGCCGTGTGACCCGCGAGCGTGCTGTTGTTGGTACGGTCACGCACGTCTTTTCTGGAACCGTGACGGCGCCCCTTCTTTCTGCAGGCGCCGCCTTCTTTTTGCAGGCCCCCCTGCGAGCGCCGCGAAAACGACGTCGCTTGTATCGAACTACTCGCCGGGCGGCGAAAGATCGCCCGGGCGCTCCAGGCCGACGATGCGGTACTGGCCGGCGCTTAGCTCGTAGAGATGCACGCGCGCGATCGTGGCCGCGTCGCGGTCGAGCTCCCGCGCGCCGACGTCCACGATCAGGTAGGCCGGCTGCTCGGGCGTACCGCCGGCCGCCGGAAGACCGACGCACACCACGTCGGGCGGGCGCCGCGCCATCGCGCCCGTTTCCAAGGGCTCGAGCCGATCGCCGCCCTCGTGCCGGTACGCCGTGCTCCAGTACGGGCGCGCTTCCCATTCGGGCACGACCCCGGAGGACACGGCCAGGTCGCGCATGCAGAGGCGCGCGCCGGCGTCGCCCACCTCGATGACGGGCCGGGCGAGGGGCGAGCGCACGCGAAGCCAGTGGTTGAGAAGCGCCATGCGCCGGCCCCGAAGCACGTCGCGAAGCTGGCGGTCTGCGTCGACGTTCTCAAACTCGCCGCCGTCCACGATCACGTCGATCATCGGCGGCGTGATGTCCGCCAGAATGCGCGCCATCCAGGCCTGGTCGCGATCGCTCGCGCGAAGGAACGCCGGGTTTGGGTAGCCGGGCTCGTAGTCCACGGGATCGAGGTGCTCCGTCGTGAAGTAGCCGAGCACCTGACCGGCGGGCCCGAACTCCGCGTCTTCCCAAGGCCGGCGAATCACGCCGAGCGTGGCAAAGTCGGCAAAGAGCGTGCGCAGATCAAAGTACGCCGCATGGCCGAAGCGCCGGCTGATCGAATCCCACGCCCAGAGGCTGCCGAAGCTGTCGCCAAAGTCGATGATATGGTGGCGCACGTAGCCAGGCGCGTCGTCTTCGTCGGCGATCCACATCGTGAGCGTGTTCTGCTCGCGGCTGTCGAAGTGGTTGATCCACGCCGCGAGAATGATCGCGCCGCGAAGCTCGCGGCGATCCTCGTGCGGCACGACGTCGTTTGGATCGTCGTCCCGCGTCCCCTCGTAGCGAAAGGGGCCGAGCGGTCGGCCCGGCAAGAACTGACTCGACGCCGCCCGCATGAGGCCGTCGCGCCGCACGTAGGCCTTGGCAAAGATCGGCTCCAGGTACTCCCACGTCATCGGCCGCTCTTCGCCGCCCGACTCGTAGGTCGCGCCCTCGTCGATCCGCAGGACGCTCCGATCGAAGAACACGATGCGGTTGCAGGGCGTGTGAAAGCCCGCCGCGTGGTAGATGCGCGTGCCGAGCACGTCCGCCGCCGTGGCGCGCTCGGGCTGGAGCGTCGAGTCAAACTTCAGCAAGAAACGCCGGCCGCTCGCATCCTTCATAATGAAGCCGGGGTTGGCGCCGTTCGGCTTCGCGTCCGTGATGAACCACGGGCCGTTCGGATCAAGGGGCGGCCCCGTGCACGGACCGGCCTCCACCTCCGCCAGGGTGCGCGGACGGACCGACGTGCGGTTTTCAAACCAGCTCGAATCGGGCACTTCGTCGAGGGCGTTGACGTTGATCGCCTCGCCCGCCGGATCGACGGCGAAGAAGCGCGCCATGGGCCGGAAGAGCATTTGGTCCGAACCGTCCCACGCAAAGGGCGAGATGTACGCCTCCGGCGCGGGCAGGTACGTACGAAAGTCTTCGCCGTCCCGCTCCATCGGAGCTTCGTTGGGAAAACGCTCAAACCCCCCGCCGCAGGCCGCGCTCGCGGCGACGAGCCCAACGAGAAGATGGCGAGCGCTGGCTCGCAAGACCCTGCTAAAATTCACGGGTGCCTCCAAAGACCACACGAACCGACTCGACGTTGGCGCCGGCGTTAAACTCGTCCGTTCCGAAACCGACGAGGAACTCGAAGAAATGGTCGCGCTGACTCACGGCCGCGATGCCGATGCCCACGCTCAAACGCTGGTTCTCAAAGGAGAAGCCTTCGAAGCGGCCGTCGTACGCATTACCCATGGCCACGTGCACCTTGCCGTCGAGAAAACCCCAGACGGGCCAGGTGTAGTCGAGGCGGAGGGCGGTCACGCTGTCGCCCGAAAGGAACGCACCGACGAAGCCGGGCATCGGGCCGTTGCCGCTAAAGGCCGGTAGCTCCGTAAAGGGCACTTCACCGGCAAAGGACTCGGCGGACGCCATGCTGAAATGCACGCCGAGCACCTTCTGCGTGCCCGTCAGATCGAAGTACGCATGGGCCGCGAGGGACCACGTCACCCAAAGGCCCTCGCTGACGCCGTTCTCGACGTCGACGCCAAGCTCGTACTGACCGTGAACGCGAAAGCCCGAACCGGGGTAGGGCCGGGAGCGCCGCGTGTCGATCACCAAATCCGCGCGCTGGTACGCGACCGTATAGCCTTCCTCAAAGCGTGAGGGCGTTTCGACCGCGCCCTGGTCGATCAGGCTTTGCGTCGTCTGCACGCCGCCGACCGTGTCCGAGCCAAAGTCGCTGTGACGCAGGCCCGTTTCCGCCGACACAAAGCCTTGGCGCCACATGTTGATGCGCGCCGAGAGGTTCAGGTTGTAGGTAAAGAAGCTGAAGCGCGATCGGAGGTCTTCGCTGATGTTGGAGCCCAGTCCAAAGAAGAGTCCGTCCGGGCGCTTCGTGGCGCTAAAGCCGAGCTGAAGTTCGTAGTCGCCGTTTTCCGGCGCGATGCGGTACGCGACCGCACCCGAATGCCAGTCGACGCCGCCAAAGCTGTAGCCGGCGCGAAGGCTGTGCCCCGGCGCGACGATGTCGTTCCACCGCAGGTAGAGGCCGACGCTCGGACGAAAGCCAAAGTCGAAGGACACGGTCGGGGCGACGGCCACGTTCCCGTCTGGGCCAAAGGTGAAGAACTGAACGACCTTGTCCGGGATGTTGTTTTCTTCGGCGTTCGTGACGAGGTAGCCAAGGGGCCGACGCAGCACGAACTCCGTGATGAAGTAGAGCGGCGACACAAGGATACGCGGCACCCAAAGGAGCCGGTCCACGGCCGTCGGCCCGTGGGAGCGTCCGTCGTAGTTGGGCACCTCGCGCCGCGCGACGGTCGGCTCCTCGAGAGGCGCCTCGGTGGGCGCGGCGGAAGGATCGGCCGGAGGCTGAACGCGCGCGCTGCCGGGCTGCGCAGAAGCCGCGGACGGCGCGAGCGCTAGGAGCGCCAGCACGAGGGCCAGAGGAAAGAGAAATGGTCGCACGGAATCAGCGCTTAGCATGGGCCGACGGATCGCCGGAAGACCCTTTCGGCAATCGGACCCCCATGCCCCTTCAGGCGAACGTTTGCCGTAGGCGTCCGCCCTTTTCGGAGCGAGGGGCGCGAGGCATGAACGAACGACGCGCCGCCCCTCAAGGAACCGAAATCCACGCCGTTTGGTGCCTACGGTGCAGTCCGTCGAAACGAAAACCTTCCGGTTTGCAGACGAACGCGGCGAAGCGGAGCTTCGTCTCGACGGTTCCGTCCTCCTCGTGCGCTCCGCCAGACACATCTCGGCGACCCACAGCGAGCGTGTGCTCGCACACATGCACGGGTGGATGAACGCCCTTCCGAACGTCGAGGTCTTCGTCGACTTCTACGGGGTCAAGGGCTACGACACCGCAGCCCGATTGGGCGCCACCGCTTGGTGCCGAAAATACCGCACCCGCGTGGAATCGGTGCACTTCCTCACGAAGCCAGGCATCGTTGCAATGGGGGTGGCAACGGCTGCCATGACCCTCACCATTCTGGGGCTTCGCGTAGAAGCCCATCGCTCGCCGAACGCCTTTCGCGAGCAGCATGCCATGGCGTGCGCACGCGTCGCGCCCACGGCGGCAGTCGCCTCGCTCTAGACCGGTTCTTGCGAAATCGCTCCGCGAAATCGCGCGGCGTGAAGGCGAACGCGCAACTGGAAGACACGTCCTAGCGCCCTTCGCGCGGGAGCATGTCACACCGGGATCTTATACCTCACACATGTTCACTGAACATGTTGACAGTACCCCAAAAGATCGCCACGAAGATAGGGAGGATGTGCCAACGATGATCCCCTTTTCACCCAGCCCTTCATCCCGCGCCCCTCGCAAAGATCTCACCCAAGCGCCTGAGATCGTTGAAGAAAAGCTGCCAACCATCACCCACGGAAGGGTGGCGGCCAAGCTCGCACGAAGCGAAGCGGCGGCCCTTTCGCCGAGCGTCCCATGGGGGATCACGCACGAAACAGAGGAAAGGCACGCCCTTTCAAACGCCATCGTCGCTGGGCGGCTTACGGAGCTGGGCGGCCCCGCTTCGACGACCTGCATCGCGCGTTTGATCGCCGAGCAGCAGCACGCGGGCGAACCCGTCGCTTGGATCGTAGGGGCTCAGAGCACCGTCTTTCCCGCCGACCTCGCCGAGGCGGGCATTCATTTGGCAAACCTTCCCTTCCTTCGCTTGCCCGAAGAAAAGGGCGCCCCGCTGCAGCGCCTTGAAGCCGCCGAGGGCCTGCTTCGCAGCGGCGCCTTTGGCCTCGTGGTGATCGAAGTGCCCGAGATCGCCAAGTCCACCCCCCTGCCGGCCCGCGCCCTTTCGCGTCTTCATGCCTTGGCCCGAACGCATGGGTCGCGCGTGGTGCTGCGCTGCGCCCATGCCGCCCGCGCCAGCCTTGGTCCGTTGATCGCCCTTCGCCTTCACGCCGCCCGCGGCAAAGACGGTCGCCTTCACCTCGAGGTACAGAAGAGCAAGATCGGTCCCGTCGAGGTTCCGTCCTTGCCCCTCGAGCTTCCCGTTGGCGCGGCGCCGGAACAGACCGAACTCTTTCCTGAGCTGCCCAAGCCCGCGTCGCTCCCGAGCGTGAAGAAGGCACGTCGCCCCAAGGACCGGGCGCTTCATGTCGTGCCCATCGCGCAGATGACCTTGATGGACTGCGACGCAATGAACGGCGGCGCTTCGATGAACGACGCTTCAATGAACGGCGCTTCGATGAACGACGCCGCGGGACTCGGCGCATGAGCTCCTCCGCGCCGCGCGCCGCCCGATCCGGCCCGTCCCTACGCTCTGGCACGAAGGCCGCCGCTTCCGGCGTGAGCAAGTCGCCCACGTCGTGCGCCGTGCTCTTGCCTCGCCTGCCGCTCCAACTCCTTTGGAAGAAACGCCCCGAATGGCGCCACGACGCCGTCGCCATCGTCGCCGACGAAACGCCCGAAGCACCGATTCTCATGCTTTCACCGAAGGCCTACGAGCGGGGCCTGCGCCCCGGCCTGCGTCAAGGCGCCGCGCGCAACATGGCCCTCGATCTGCGCACCGCCGTGGTGGAAAGCGCGGAAGTCGAAGCCCTGGTCGAAGAGATCGGCCGGGGCCTGCAAAGCTTCTCGCCCCGCGTCGAGCGCGCGCCGGACGACGCCCACGGCTTCTTTGTCGACCCAAGCGGATTCGATCGGCTTTACGGAGGCAGCGCGGTTTGGGCGCGCACGGTGCATCGCTACCTGCGTGGCCGCGGCCTCTACCCATCGATCGCCCTGGGCTTCGATCGCTTTCGCTGCTGGGCCATCACCCATCAGGCCTTCGCGCATCAGGCGAAGGGCCCCCTCATCCTTCGCACACCGGCCGAAGAAGCTCGCAAAAGCCAAGCCGTCGAGCTGCGCACGCTCGGCTTTCCCGAGCGCCTCTGCGGCCCGCTGGCCATGCTTGGCGTGGACCGCCTCGGCGAGTTTCTCGAGCTGCCTGCCGGCCAGCTGCAAACGCGCTTTGGCCGCGCTGCCGCTGAACTGCATGAACGCTACGGGGGCGAGCTTAAGCTGCCGCTGCAGCCCATGGGTTTCGAAGAGCCCCGTCGCCGCGTCATGGAGCTGCTGCCGCCCAGCCGCGATCGCGAACGTCTGCTCTTTGCGATCAAGAACCTGCTCGACGGCCTTCTAAGTGAAGTGGTGCCGCGCAGCGAACGCATCACCCGCCTCACCCTCAGCTTGCACCTTGAACGGCACGGCAAGCGGCGCTTGCTCGATGAAGAGCGCACGGTGGTCGCCCACCTCGAACCCGCCTCGCCCAGCGCCGATGGCCGCTCGCTCCTTGAGCTCCTTCGCCTTCGTCTCGCGCGCCTCGATCTTCCCGCCGCTGTTTGCGAACTCGCCTTGGACGTGGACGTCGTCCCCCTTGAAGGCGAGCAGCTCGCCGCCGAAGGAAGCGGCCCCCGCCGCGATCGCCACGCCGCAGCCGTTGCCCTCGCCCACGCCCAAGCCAGCTACGGCCATGAAGCCGTTTGCACCGCCGTTCTACGCGAAGGCCACCTGCCCGAGTCCACCTACCGCTTTCAGCCCCTCGCCAACGCCCGTGCCCCGTTCAAAGCAAACGCCGCCACCAAGGATGCACTTCCCTCACGTCTCTTCGCCCAGCGTCGCGTGCTGCCCAAGCCGCGCGCCCTTCCCAACGACGGCACAAGCTTTCACTGGCCCGAAGCGATCGTAGAGCGCCTCGGCCCCTACCGCATGAACGGCGGATGGTGGGGCAAGGACACAAGCGGCGAAGCCAGCATCGACCGCGACTACTACTACGCCCGCACGGCCAGCGGCGAAGTGCTTTGGGTCTTCTTCAACCGCCGCAGCAAACGCTGGTTCCTCCACGGCCGCCTGGACTGAGCGGTGAGCGCCCACGACGACTGACGCACACCAACGCGCAGCCCTCACACATCTTCCCACGCACGCTTCACGCTCACCCCTCACGCTCACGCTCACACTCACACTCACACTCACCCCTCACGCTCACACTCACACCCACACTCACCCTTCACGCCCACCCCTCACTCTTCACACTCACCCTCCACGCACACCCTCCACTCTTCACGCTCACTCTTCACTCTTCACTCTTCACTCTTC
>JBCCRV010000014.1:0-24918 GCA_039201085.1 Myxococcota bacterium
CCGAGCGGAACGCTTCAGTCTCCCGCGGGCAGTGTAGCCGTCGGCAGCACACTCCGTCTGTCGGTGCAGGACGCGGATGGTGAAGTCGCCATCGAAAACGCTGTCTTCGAAGATACGGATGCACCATTCACGGTCGTCCGATCCCGCACGCCCCTCGTACTGACTCCTACCGGGCCCGGAACGGGCGTGCTGCAGGTGGTGTCGCGAGACGGGCGTAGCGATCGTCAGACGATCCACGCCGGGGTTCCGGTGTTCGAGTTCGCCCTTTCCCTCGACTTCGCGCGTTTTCCATCGCCCACACTTCCGTTTTCCCGGGAGAGGCTCGAGAGGGGATTTGTCCTACTGCCCGAGACCTCCGCCATCATTCGCGTCGAGGCCCTGGATACCGCGGGTGAACCAATGCTCGGCGACTTCGACCTTCCGGCCTGGCGAACACTTTCAGAAGCGGTTGCATTTTCCGCAGCAGGACCGAGCGCAGTTCGCATTGAACGAGTGTTGGCCGGAGATGCCACGATTGCGTTCGACGGCCAAACCATAGGCCAGGTTCGGGTGGCCGAAGACGCCACAGCGGTGCGCCTTCAAGCCTTCGGTGATGAGCCCATTGCGGCCATCGACATGACCGTGAATCCGGCGAATATTCCATCTACAACGCGGCTAAGCTTCGCCGTCGTCGCAGAGGACGCAGACGGCCGAACGCTGTTCGGCGTTGGCGAACAAGGCTTGAACGTCTCTGTCGAAGGCCCCGGCGTCGTGGAGGTATCCACGTTGGACCCGATGATCGTACTCGTTCAGCCAATCGCCCTGGGCGAAGCCGTACTTCACATTCGCCAACTCGGTGCGGAGCTGGAACTTCCCGTCGCTGTTCAACCCCAATGAGCGTTCCCCTCAAATCGGGGGCCTCAAGGACATGTCTGGCGACGCTCGCCTGCTTGCTGCTCATGTCTTGTGGGAGCGACGGGCCGCGTGGCGCTCTTTGCGACGAAGAGTACGACCGCTCCGACGTGCTCACGTGCGACGCGGCGCCGGAGCTGTGCGAAGTGACGGTGGAATCAAGCGTTCGAAACGAGGACTTCGAACTCGCCTACGACCTCGTGTTCGTGGCTGACGGCTTCGCGGACGCTTCGGCGTTTCACGCCCGAGTCGATCGGCTCGTTACACGCACCTTCGAGGACCCACGAGGAATCGTCACCCGCGCGCCCGACCTGTTCAACGTGCATCGGGTGTGGGCGCCGGCGGCCCGGGGGAACGCCCGCGCCTTTGGCGCATGCCTGCGTGAAAACGAACTCGACGGGACGTTGTTGATCGACGCCGACGATGCGCGCGTCGATCTTGCCGCAAACCAAGCCCCCGACGTAGACGTCGTCGTCTTTCTTAGCGATGCGCTGCGCGGCCGTGCCAACGCGTCATTTCCTTCGCCGCGCGCCTTCGTGCGAATGGACGCCGACCACGGCGCCAGCGTGCTCACCCATGAACTGGGGCACGCCCTCTTCATGCTGGGCGATGAGTACGTCGACGTGCCCGATCCCCATCCGCGCTCAGGCGGGCAAGGACTCGTCCGACCGAACGTCAGCCTTTCGGCCGACGAAGCCTGGAACGGGCTTGTTTCGCGAGCACGGGAGGGCGCCGAACGCCATGGGCAAGGCGCCTACCGGCCGACGAACCGCTGCCGCATGCGGAACGCATACGGCAACGAGCCCTTTTGTCCGGTTTGCAGCGCGCATATCGACGCCTGGATCGCCCACCGCAAGGGCGAGCGAAGCGTGAACCCCGTTTGTCACCCGCACCCAAGCGGCGAGGAAACGGAGCTGATCTGCTGGGCGCCGGCCGGCCTCGTGGAATACCAGGCGCCAGTGCCCGACGGCTTCCCGCCGTCCTTTCCCATTTCCTTTGACACCTGCGAGGGATGCGCCGCGCCGCAGTTTGCGGTCATCACGTTGGACGCGAGCATCATGGGCGGCGAACTGGTGGTCCGCGACGCCGCGGGAAACACCGCCAGCGTCCGCCTCGAGTGAAGGGGTGAGAACGCTCTCCTCCTGCGTCGAGCTTCGTGCGCCGAGCGTGAAGCGTCGAGCCTCCTGCGTCCTGCTTTGAGAGTCCTCGAGCGCCGTGCTTCGAGCGTCAAGCATCGAACGCCCTGCCTCGAGCGTCGAGCATCGAGCGTCCTGCGTCGAGCCACCCTGCTTCGAGCGCCCTGCCTCGAGCGTCGAGCGCCCCCGCTCGGCTGCAGCGAATGACACCTGCGGCGCCGCCTACGGGGCGGGCCGCCGAATGACGCATTGCGTTGTTGACGCCCCCTCATCGCAGTGGGATGAAGCCGGCGAGTAGCGAAACACGCTCCCCATGTACGGAGGCCGACCGTGAGCGAATCAGAGAAGTATGAGTTCTTCCGAGTGGTCCAGGGTTACCTGGATGAAGCTGCGACCCACGCGGGCGTGCCCGAACACGTGCGGGCCATGCTCGCCCAGCCCAAGAACGAACTGATCGTGCACTTTCCCGTCCGCATGGACGACGGGACCATGCAGATGTTCAAAGGCTACCGCATTCAGCACAACAACCTGCTTGGACCCTACAAGGGCGGCCTTCGCTTTCACGGCAGCGTGAGCCTCGACGACCTCAAGGCGCTCTCGTCGATGATGACGTGGAAGTGCGCCCTGATGAACATTCCCTTCGGCGGCGCCAAGGGCGGCGTGAAGTTCGATCCGCGCCGCTACTCGAGTGAAGAACTGATGCGCATCACGCGTCGTTTCACGCACGCCCTCGGCAACAACATCGGCCCCGGCTACGACATCCCGGCGCCGGACGTCGGCACGAACGCGCAGGTCATGGTTTGGCTCATGGACACCTACATGAACCAGGTGGACCATTCGCAGAAGAACTCGCAGCGGGCCGTCGTCACCGGCAAGACGCTCACCTGCGGCGGAAGCCTCGGTCGCGATAAGGCCACAAGCCAAGGCGTGATCCACTGCCTGACGGAGTGGGCGGCGGACAACCGCTTCGACCTCGAAGGCAAGACCGCCATCATTCAGGGCTTCGGTAACGTGGGCTCGAACGCCGCCCTTCTGCTTTCGAAGCTCGGCGTGTCGACGGTCGCCGTGGGCGATCACACGGGCTACCTCCGCAACGAGGAAGGCTTCAACGCGCACAAGCTCACCGAGCACGTGAAGCAGCACCGCTCGATCGCCGGCTACACCGGCCAGGAGATCTCGCGCGAAGACTTCTTCGCAACGAAGGCCGACATCTTCATTCCCGCCGCCCTTGAAAATCAAATCGGCACCGAAGAAGCGCAGGCCCTCAACGTTCGCGTGATTCTCGAAGGCGCGAACGGCCCGTGCAGCCCCGAAGGCGAGCGCATCCTCGCCGAGCGCAAGATCCCCGTCGTGCCCGACATTCTCGCCAACTCCGGCGGCGTGACCGTCAGCTACTACGAGTGGGTACAGAACCTCAACAGCGAAACCTGGCCCCTTGAGAAGGTCGATACCCGCCTCGAAAAGGCGATGAAGGACGCGTACCGTCGCGTGCACTTCTACGCGACGGAGCGCGGCCTTTCGATGCGCATCGCCGCCTACGCGCTGGCCCTTGAGAACCTCAAGCAGGCCTACGCCGAACGCGGCATCTTTCCGTGAGCGCAGGCGCCGGCTCGGGACCCTCGAGCCGGCGTGGGGGGTCGCAACGATGCGCGCAAAACGGATGACTTCCGGAACAACCTGACCCACGCTTGGCGTGCGTGACGAACGACGTCCCACGAACGCGCGCCGACGGCGCATCTCTGGCGGACGCGCTGCAGGCGCAACCCTTCACCCTCGCGATGTCGAGCGGGTTCTTCGGCTTCTTCGCCCACGCGGGCTTCGTCGCGGCCCTCGAGTCCTTCGGCCTCCAGCCGGCGGCGTACGCCGGCTCGAGCGCCGGCGCCCTCGTCGCCGCAGCGCACGCCTCCGGCCACAGCGGCATGGAGCTGCGGGAGCGCTTCGGCGACCTGCGCCGCGACGACTTTTGGGATCCGCGCGCCCTTCCCATCGCCGGCGGCGTGCTTCGAGGAAGGCGCTTTCGCGCCCAGCTTCGCGACTTGCTTGCGCCTTCCTTTCGATCCCTTCGGCCCCTTTCGATCAGCGTCTTCGACATGCTGACGCGTTCAACGCGCGTCCGGCGTTCGGGCGATCTGCCGCTGGCCGTGCATGCATCCTGCTGCGTTCCCCTTATGTTTGAACCGGTGTGGGACGGGCGGCGGCCCCTTCTTGACGGCGGCATTGCCGACCGCCCGGGCCTGGCCGGCGTGCCGATCGGCGCGCGCGTCCTGTACCACCACATCGCCAGCCGTTCGCCGTGGCGTAGCCACAAGGGCATGCGCATTCCGGAGCGGGAAGGCATGATCAGCGTATCGATCGACGGCCTTCCTCGCCTCGGACCAAGCCGGCTGGACCAGGCCCTGGCCGCCTTCGACGGCGCCTACGAAGCAGGGCGACGCAGCCTTGAAGGTCCCGCCGCCGACCGCGTTTGGATCCGCGCATGAACCGCGCCGTGCTCGCGCTGGCGCTCGTTGGATGCGCGGCTCAAACGATGAACGCGCCGCGCACCCTTCCCAGCGAGGAACGCCTGCCGCTCCGGATCGCCGTCGAGCGCGGTCCGATCGTTCGCCTCACGCTCAGCGGCGGGCCGGGCTGCGTGCAGGATGAAACGGGCGAGCACTGCAGCCGACCCGGCGTCCCCGCCCGCTGGCAACGCTCGTGGCGCAGCTTCGGGACCGCCCTCGACGGAGGTTTCGTCGTCTCAGACCAAGAGCCGCGCTACGAGGGGGTGGAAACGCAGGTCGACCAGCAAATGCACCGGCTCCCGCTCGCCGACGGCCTGGAGTTTGTGTCGAGCGCGCCCCTCGTGGAAGAAGCGCCCGGGCTTTGGCGAACGGCGGCGGCCACCGAAGGCGCCGACGCTCGCCGGCGACTTCTGCAGTCACTCGGTCCGGTGGAGGGGCCCGTGCTCATCGCGGCGGACCACTCCGAGGCGCCTCGGGTCGTGCGGGCGGGGGACGCGGGCGCGTTTTTGCGGGCGGCCTACTTCGCCGACCTCGGTGAAGGACCGGGCTTTCGCGGCGCGGCGGCATTCCTTTTGGAGGAAGCGCCATCGAGCGTCGAAGAGTCGACGTTTCTTGCCCGCTACCTCCGCGACCGTCGCGCCCTCTCGGGCGAACCCGCCTACGCGCGCGGCGAAGACGCCGGATGGCTGAGCGCCTTCTGCATGCCGCCGGAGCCCTCGCGACGCGGCGCGCTTCGCGCGGCGCTGCAGCTTCGGCGAGCACCGGATCCGGACGCGTGCCTGCGCCCGCACGGCCATCGGCTCGCCATCATCCGATTCGAGCATGCGCCCTCAGCGTGGCTTCTGCGGGTCGGCGAAGTGAACGAAGAAACCGCGACGATCGTCCTCGGGCGCGGCTTCTTTGAGCGTGGCGATCGGGTGGTCGAGGTGAACGGCGGACCGGTGGAGCGCGGCGAAGACATCGCCTGGCACGTGCGGGACCTGCCCACCGGGCGCCGCTTCAACGTCTGGGTGCAGCGCGGCGACCGACGGCTGCGAACCTGGGTTCGTCGCGCAAGGCGGGGCGAAGCGCAGGCCATTCGCTTCACCCTTCAGCCCCGCGAGTGAACGGGCCCCTTGAAGGCCCGCCCCGGGGCGGACATGCTGCCGAGCGATGGACCCGATGCGCACCGGAACGATCGATGCTGAGGGTGTGGTCCCTCTGCTGACGGAGCTCGAGTCGCTGCGCGTGACGGGGCTCCTTCGTTTCGAGGGCCTGCGCAAGGGCGAAGTCCGCCTCGTGGCGGGCCAGGTCAGCGCCGAGCAGGACGAACGCGGAGACGGCGTGGACGTCATCGACGTGCTCCTTGAGGAGCGCGACGCGCAGTACGAAGTGTTTCAGCGACTTCCGCCGCTGCCGGTGAGCGGCGGCGATCACACGTCGCGCGAGGGTTCGCTCACCGTGCATGTGCCGGCGGACCTGATGAACTACTGCGAAGGCGCGGGCCTGACGGGCTTGCTGACGCTGGAGTCGGACGGCCGCCGTGCGGAGGTGGGATACGAAGCCGGCGAGCTGGGGGCCATTCGGCTCGAAGGCGTGGACGAGCTGCACGAAGCCTTCGGATGGGAAGACGGCCGCTTCTGGATTCGCGCCGATAACCGCGCGCCCCAGCTCGATGAAGACGTGGTCGCCGCCGACGATTCGATGGACGACACCACCCCCTTCGTGCGCCCCGTAGCGGACACGACGGGCAAGCATTTTTTGCGCGTTGTCGAAGTCACCCTCGCGGACATCGTGAAGGAACGCGAAGAACGGCGGCCCGCGAGCCGTACATCGCCGCCCTTGCCCGAAGCGCCACCGAAAAAGGCGCATGCGTCCCTCCCGCCGCCAAAGAAGCGCCAGGTGCGCGAGGATCAAACCGTTCGGGTGATCTACCTCGGCGGGCAGGATTCGCGAAAGGCGGGCTCGCCCTCCGTGCGCCCTCCTTCGGATGTGCGCGCCCCGTCCGTGCGCCCGCCGGCGAAGAAGGCGAAGCGCACGCATTCCAGCGAAGCAAAGGAAGCCAACGTGGCAGAAGCGGAACACACCGAGCAGAACGAACCCTCCGGTCTTTCCACCTGGATCTGGGCCCTGGTTCTCGTCGTGATCGCCCTCGCATCGCTCTTCCTATTGGCGGCCCTTCCGCCGCTCGAATGACGCGCACCGCTACCACGGCTGAAGCATCGAGGCCGGCGTGCGTCGAAGGTTCGAGAACCGCTTCCATGGCCCTCGATGACCGTACGAAAACCGTCCACCGGGCGGGCCTTTCGAGTCGGCTAATGTCGGCATTCGCCGGATTTTTTCTAGGCTTTTCTGCGCTCTGCGCCCACGCCCAGGCGCCCGCCGAAAGCGAGGACGCGGCCGATGCGACGGCCAACGCCGAAGCCAGCCCGTCGCCGGGGGAGAACGAGGGCCCGGAAGTAGACGTCTTGGACGCGGCCAACGAAGGCCCTGAGGCACGCGACGAAGGCACCGAAGCGCACGGCGATGGCTCCGAAACGCACGGCGATAGCTCCGAAACGCACACGGACGGAGCCCCGGGAGCAGAAGGTGACGCGGCGAACGTCGGCTCCGACGAACGCTATCCGGACTCCACCGACCGTTCGAGCGCCGTGCCAGCGCCCGACGAAGCGAATGCGCACTACCCGGATTCATCGCACGGGCGTTCGCCGGCGGAACGCTACCCGAGTGAGGCCGCCGGCCGTGAGGTGGGCGTTCGATACTTTCTCGAACGCATCGACGTTCGCGGCCAGGAACCGGGCACGCGAGCGAGTGTGATTCGAAGCTACGTGCACCTCGAACCCGGCGACGTGGTCGACCCGGCCGACCCACTCCTGGAGCGGATCGAATGGCGACTGCGCGGCACCGGATGGTTTTCGTCCGTCCGCGTACGGCTCGAGCGCGCCGAGCGCCGCGGTTGGGTCGTGCTCGTCGTCGAAGTTGAAGGGCAAAACACCATTGCCGTTGAAGGCCTCACCTTTGGCTTTTCCGAAGGCGTGAACACGTCCCTCGACACGAGCAGCGATCTCATCTTCTACGCCGGCGCAACGATCGCCGAAACGAACCTCTTCGGTACGGGCGCACGCCTCGCGCTGAGCGGCCTTGGCTCGACGCGCGGACGCGCCGTTCGGCTGGACTACAGCGTTCCGCGCCTCTTGCCGGCGAACCTCGCCCTTCGTGCGTCCTTTTACTACGCGAATGCACGCGAGTTCTTCGGCAACGATCCGCTCGTCAGCGTCAGCTGTCCCGAGGACATCCCAGACTGCGAACCGCGCAATGCCGTGGTCTTCTACCGCCGCGGCTACCTTTCCGTCGGCACAAGCCGGGACATTGGGCGCAACGTCAACCTCACCGTCGACTGGCGCGGCGAGCTGGTGTCCGTGCGCTCGATACCGGACAGCGCCAGCGAAGACCGCGGTGGCGTCATTCGACCGATCAACTTCGGCATCCTCCGCGGACAGAGCTTTGTCTCCTCGCTGCAGCTCAAGCTCACCTTCGATCGCCGGAACGATCCCGTGGTCACCACCCAGGGTACGTTCTTTCGCGGCTCCGTCGACCTCGCCCAGGCCGCCTTTGGCAGCGATTACGATTTTGCCCGGCTGCAGCTCCAGCTTCGCCAATGGGTGCCGCTCCACCGCAACCACTCGCTTCGCTTCGGGGCCTTTGCCGGCGCGATCTTTGGCGAGGCGCCGTTCTTCTACAAGTTTCACGTCGCCGACTTCACGGGCTTCGTGCCCAGCCGCTACCTCGACGTTCAGCTCGACCGACGCCAGTCACCGGACTTTTTCGGCAACGCGATTTCCGTCATGCGCCAGCAGGAGCTCGCCGCGCGCGTCGACGTACAGTACGAAGCCACGCTTTTTCGCGGGAGCCGGAATCTGCGCACGCTAATCGGCTACGTGAACGTCGGCTTGATCACCCTCGGTGACCGCCGCGACCTGCAGGTCGGCTTCCCCGGCTTTCAAGGCGCCGCGCAGTTTCCCCTCGATCTCACCGTCGACCTCGGTCTTCGCTTTGACGCGAGCTTCGGCGTCTTTGAAATCGGCTTCTCCAACATCCTGGGGTTCGTCTCCCTGTGAAGCGACGCTGCCTACGAAGACGGGCGAGGGAGGATCGCGCAGGCCAGGATCGTGCCCCGTGTTTGCCGGCACCCTCAAGGGGTCGATGGGCGAAGCCGCCCGTCCTGAGCAAGCGCGGTTCGTCGCGAAAAGGCCAAATCGTCCGAGCCTTGGTGCTCATGATGGCCTTCTGCACAGCGACCGTTGCGGCGCAGATCGCCCAGCGGCGCATGGGCGTTCGCTGGCAGAACGGCGTGCCGCGCATCTCCGTCGGGATTCGTGATCTCGTCAACGCGCGCGTCCGCGAAGAGCTTCGAAGCGGCCTGCGAAAGCGCATCGTCGTAAGGGCACAGGCCTTTCGCGAGGGAAACAGCCGTCCGCTTGCCACGCGCACCTTCTCATGCGCGGTGACGTACGACATTTGGGAGCAGTCCTTCGACGTGAACATCGGACGCCGACGGGAGCGTTTTGCCCGCGTTGAACAGGTGATCGATCGCTGCCTCGCCATCAACGGCATGCCCGTTGGTGAAGCAAACGACTACGCCAACGTACGGGGACGCGACATCTACTTTGCCGTTCGTGCAGAGTTCGACCCCATCGACGAAGGTCGCTGCCGCCAGCTCCTGCGCTCGTCCGATGGCGGCGGCGATCCGATCGGTCCCCTTGTCATCAACATCGTGCGCCGCGAAATCTGCCAAGCGGACCGCGTGGTCGAATTCCGCTCGCCTACCCGGCGGGTGCCATGAGGCAGCAGTCGCCACGCCTTGGGCGCTTCGAGAAGAAGATCCTCGGCGCCATGACGCTCGTCGCCCTCGCCCCCCTCGTGGGCGCCCTTTATCTCGGCCAAATCGCCGTGGACGACGCGTACGCCGCCGGCGTCAACGATCACTTTGGCGCCGAGCTTCGGCGCTCCGTCGACGTGCACCGCCGCTACCTGGAGGCCCTTCGCGAAACCGCGGACCGAACCGCGGACGCAGTGGCCGGCTCCGCCGACCTGCGCGATTTGCTCCGCGTAGGCGAAGCCGGCGCCCTTGCCCAGCACCTCGAACGCGAACTCGATCGGCTGGAGTCCACCGCATCGCTACGCCTTCGCGAAGGCGAAGAGACACTCGCCTTCGCCGAGCGCCAGGAGCGCCTCGGTGAAGACGTTCGCGAACTGATGCAAGAACGCACACTGCCGGTCTATGGACGCGAAATCGTCTTGGAGATTCACGCGACGGCGCCGCGCTCGGTCTTTGAGGACTTCCAACGTGTGGGAACGGAAGCCGAACTCTACGAGCGATTGCTCGAGCAAGGGGGCTACGTGTCGTCCGTCTATCTGGCCGTCTACGTGGGCTTTCTCGCGCTCGTTATCGTGCTCGCGCTGATCCTCGGCGCCGTACTCTCACGCCGTGTAACGCGACGCGTGACGGTGCTTGCGGACGCTACTCGGCGCCTTGGCGGCGGCGATATGCACGTCACCGTGCCGCGCGAATCGCAGGACGAAGTCGGCGAGCTGATCGAAGCCTTCAACACGATGGTCGAAGATCTTCGACGCTCCCGCGAACGCATCGACTACCTGCGGCGCATCGGCGCGTGGCAGGAGTTTGCACGGCGGCTCGCCCACGAAATCAAAAACCCCCTCACGCCCATTCAGCTCGCCGCGCAGGAGCTGCACCGAAGCTACGAGGGCGACGACGCCCGCTACGCCAAGAAGCTCGACGATGCCCGCTCGATCATCGAAGAAGAAGTCGAAACGCTTCGGCGACTGGTGGGCGAGTTCAGCAGCTTCGCGCGCCTGCCCGAGGCGGACCTCGAAAGCGCCGATCTTCGTGTTTTCCTGACCGATCTGGCGCCCGCTCTCGAAAACATCGTGGCCGACGTCGCGGTGGAGGCCCATGTACAGGTGGAGCCGGGAACGAACGGGGCCCGGGCGCGGTTCGATGCGATGATGCTCAAGCGGTGTTTGGATAACTTGGTGCGCAACGGCCTTCAGGCGATTCGCGACGACGGCGGTAGGGAAGTCCGCGTGTCGCTGAAGCCCTCAGGCGACGAGGCGCTGATCTACGTCGATGACGACGGTCCGGGCGTCCCCGAAGACGAACGCTCCACCATCTTCGATCCCTACGTGACGAGCAAGACGGACGGAACGGGCCTCGGCCTTCCCATCGTCAAGAAGGTCATTCTCGAGCACGAGGGTTCGATCGAATGCGACGCCAGCCCGCTCGGTGGCGCGCGTTTCGTCATTCGCCTTCCGCTGGAGTCGCCATGATTCGCGACGTGCTCAAACTCGCGCCGGTCCTGCTGCTCCTGGGCGCCTTTGCGACGTACTTCCTTCTGAACGACGGCGGTTCGCACGTCGGTGAAACGGCGGCGCCCTTTACCTTGGACGTGGTTAGCGGCGAAGGCACGGGCGACCGCGTCGCCCTGGACAGCCTACGCGGCCAGGTGATTCTTCTCGACTTCTGGGCGTCTTGGTGCGGCCCGTGTCGGCGTTCCACGCCCATCCTCAACGCCATGGCGCGCCGCTTTCGCAGCGACGGGCTCTTTGTTTACGGCATCAGTTCGGAACGCACGCCCACAATTGTACGTGGGCACGCCGAGTTTGGCGCCGAATACCCGTCGCTCCAGGACGCGCAGGGCGTGGTAGGCGCCCATTACGGCGTGCAAAACCTTCCAACGGTGGTCGTCATCGACCGCGCCGGCAACATCGTCTTTCAAGACGCGGGTGTGCCGGACGAAGACGCCCTCGCCGGCGCCATAGCCGCTGCGATCGCTTCACCAGCGACGCCGTAGCGTTCACTCCAACAATCGCGGTGACTGAAGCTCGTATGAGCTGGCAGAACCATGGCCACGTCGTTTCAGGATGAGATCGAGCCACTGTCCTGAAGGGCTGGACTCATTCCAAGCAAGGCAGTCGACCGTGGTAAGGCGCCGAGCTCCCGCCCCGCGCGTCGCTCCAGATCAGCTGTAAGGAGCCGGCGACGTCTACGAACTGGGCATCTTCGCTGTTGCCGGGTGCGTTCGTGAGACGCTCGCCCCGTTCGACCACCGTGCCGTTGAGATCAAGACGCGCCAAGTAGAGTTCCAGATCACCGTGCCTACGGTCCTGCCACACGACGAAAACACCTCCGCCGTGCCGAAAGACGTTGGGATCGAAACTCGGCAGATCATCCTCCACATCCAGCGGTACCGTATCGACCAGCGCCGTTCCGGCGCTGTCGAGGCGCGTCACGTAGACGTTGGACTCGTGCACGTGCACCAATAGGTACCCGTCCTCGAGGGCAACGAAACGTGGATCCCCATCGAAGCCCGCCCGGGGAACCGGCTCGGTTTCGGGGCCTATGGCATCGCCCAGGCGATCCAATCGCAGGAAGCGCAGCTCGTCGTCACCGGTTCGTCCATCGGACCATAGAAGGGCCGTGCCGCCGTCTCCAGGCGCAATACGGCACTGATACGACCGACCCGGCGCGTTTGTGATCCGTCGTTCTGGCAGGGCGCGCATCGATGCGTCGACGCCTCCAAAGTAGAGTTCGCGATCCCCGTGGCGGCCGTCAGCCCAGACCATGGAGACACCTCCGTCGCCGTGCACATGCGCGGCAATTTCCGCCGATGGAACGTCGATGCTCACGCGTTCGGACACGGTGACGCGTGGGGAAACCGCTTCGCCGTCTGCATCGATGGATTGAAGATACACGGCACCAGACGTCGCGTAGGCGACGAGATACCCGCCATCGGCGCGAGTCAAAAGGGTGGGAACGGTGCTCGCTGCCGTATTCGGGATGACGACTGCCGGCCCAAGCGCTTCCCCGCTTGCACTCCATCGCTGGGTGCGAATGCCGTCGGCTTCCCGCCACACGACCAAGAGGTGGGTTCCAACCCAATCGGCACGCGGTCCAGCCACTGCGGCTGAAGGCGCAACGGGCGAAGCGACAATGAAGCTATCCGAACAGGGCGGAACCGCGACGTCCGCCATATCGGCCTGGTCGCCGGAAGCATCGAGCATCGAGGCATCACGGAGAGCAATCACAGGGATCACCGAAAGATCGCAGCCTGCGAAGACGAGAAGCCATGCGAGGGTCGCCGTGGGCCTCATCCACGCCACCCGATCCCCAAGGCGAGGGTGAGTCCGATGCCTCTCAACCGAACGTCCGTGGCGTCGCCGACTCCAGCCGCCACCGGTCTCACGACCCAGCTCGCGCCCAGCGTAAGCGCCGCCAACGCATGACGACCGATCGGCCAACGCACGCTCCCTTGTACACGCAACGCCGCGAGCGTGTTCCATCCGCTCGACGTCTGCGCCCCAGGCGGTGCGCCACGGCCAGCCATGCGAACCGCATCCACGCGAATGCCGAGGCCAAGCGTTGACACGACAGGACGAAGGCTGAGCGCAACGGCAAGGTCAAGGGCGCCGCCGACGAGGTTGGTCTGCACTTCACCAAGGGCCACGGAGCTCCGGCCGCGGTGAAAGGCCACCGATGAACCGAGGACGAATCGGTGACGCCGGAAGCACGCCGCGACGCCACCGCCTCCGAGAAACACCGGGCTTTCGATAAACGTCTGGAAGCTGCCAAAGGCCACCACATCGATTTCCCGCGTGTTGTCATGGCTGGGCAGCCCGCTGTCCTGCGATGGCGGCTCGACCGCCTCCTCTTCCCGCGCATCTGGCGGAGCCACCTCTTCCGTCGCAACTTCCGGCGGCGCAACTTCTCGGACGCGCAGTGATTCAACGATTGCCAGGGCGACCAGGCGACTCAACACGGCGACGGACGTGCCGACCGTCGAAATCCGTCGAACGTCTTCGTCCACGACAAGCTCTAGAGCGTCCGCTCCCCCACAGCGAAGCCGAACGCGTGACCCGTCCGAGTCGCTCATGCGCACGGGTCGCCGCAGCTCGATGCTGGCAAGCCGCTCGACGCCGCGCAGATCCAGCACTTCCTCACACCCATCCTCGCCGACGTGAAGGGGGGGCTGGGCCGCGACGGGTGCCGCCCAGCACCCAAGAAGCAGCCAAAGCCAAGGACACGCAATCGGTAGAAAAACGCGTTCCGTGAGCGTTGCACCCGGCCGATATAAAAAGGACAAGCGCGTGAACGACATGGAGGGTGCGCGCTTGGCCCGCGCTAGCGCTGGAGCAGCCTTCACGGGGCAGCGATACCCCGCGCGCGAGCCGCGTGCCGGCCGCGGGGAAAACGCTCGAGGTAGCCCTCTGCCAGGGCCTGCGCTTCGTCCCGTTGACCGGCTGCGACGCGCGCCTCCGCTTCCCGGATCATCGCGTCGCCGTAGAGCGGTCCGCTTGGGGCCAACGATCGGGCGCGGCGAAACTCTCGCGCGGCTTGCGCGGGCCGTCCGAGGTCCTCGGCCAACACACGACCCAAGGTGAACGCGGCGAGCGGTGCTCGCGCGTCCCGCCGGTGCCGGGAAAGAATGCGACGCAAGGGGGCCACGGCTTGGCCGGGATGACCGGACAGGCGCGCGACGTCGGCCGCAAGCATCAAGTCTTCCGCGGTGTTGCGCACCGTATCAAAACCCTCGGAGCGCAGCGCTCGATAGGCTCCGGAGAAATCGTTCCTAGCGGCACGCGTACGCCACGCTCCAGAAGGGCGGGAAGCGGATTCAGCCTCGTTCTGCACGCTCGGTTCCACCTGCACCGGCTCGACTTGGGTTTCGGTCTCTTCGCGTGCCCCGGTGCGGCCCTGCTCCGACTCTACGGGCGGAAAAAGACCCGAGTCGCCGGCCATTAACTCCCGTCGGCCGCTGGACCAGCTCACGCGCACATGCCCGCGAATCACGCGAACACGTACCCGTTCACCGGAACGCTCCACAAAAAAGCGCGTGCCCAGTACACGGACCCGGACCTCCCCTGCGACGACTTCGAAGACCCGCTGTTCATTCCGAACCACGTCCACCTCGACATCGCCTCGCTCAAGCCGTAGCTCGCTTCGGGTCGGTTCGTCATGCGCGATGCGCGCCAGCGATTCTGCACCCACCGTCCGCGCCCAAGAACCATCCTCAAAACTCAGCGTGGAGCGAACGGACGGCGGCTCTCCACCGTCCGTTCGGGGCCAGAGAAGAAAAGCGAGCACCGCTGCTGCAGCAACGGGCACAACCACTGCGGCCGCCTGCCTGCGGCGTCGATGTAGAGCGATTGCCTCATGAACCGCCTGGCGGTTTCGCTCCGCACGCTCGTCGGACCAGGAAACCTCAATCTCGTCTGGATCGAGCTCAGCCATCGTCAACGTGCTTTCTCAATCCCTTGACCGCCCGTGCAATTCGTCGTTTCGCAGTCGCCAGCGAGCACTCACACATCGTCGCCACCGCCTCGAGGGAGTGCCCTTCGATGTTCCGCAGGCTCCATGCAACGCGCTCGTCAACGGGCAGCGTATCAAGGACTTCATACAGACGCGCCAACTCCGCCGCCCGTTCCGGCGTGAGGCCACGTGCAGCGAGCCGGCTGTAGTCGTAGTCCCGCTCACCCGAGAACCATCGGCGTAGCCGGCGCTTCCGAAGCTGGCGCCGGGCTGTTCGCACGGTGATTCGCGCGAGCCACGATCGAATGGCGCCGGGATCACGCACCTGACGAAGGTCCTTCATGGCCTGCACGAATACATCTTGAACGACGTCATCCACTTCGTCGTCGCGCCCAAGCACACGCGTCGCCACACCGGCGATGTACCGCGCGTGCTCTCGATACAGCGCATCCAAGCGTTCATCCGCGATCGCCACGCTCTCTCCTGAAAGGGCACGTGATCGGAGGGGCAACGTCTTCCGCTTTTGGCTCATGCAGTGAACCCAACGCGCAAGGAAAACTCATGGGCGCCCGACAGCAAACGACCTATCGGCGCAAAAACGCCCAGCGTATTCAAGCAAGAAAGCATCGAGCAAAGCGACCGTGCGCCGGCGAACGTAGCACGCACATTGGGCGCTATTGGCCGAATCGAACCTTTTTCGTGAGCCGTTTTCCGACGCGCACGACCCTGCTTGCTCGTGGGCCCAGCGAAGGGTTTCGACGGGCCCCTCGAAGGAGGTTGTTAGATGGTCTCAAGGCGAGGGCTCCTATGGAGCGCAGGGGTTGGTGGCGTGGCGATCCCATTGCTTTCGCAGTTGAATCGCACCCTACTCCGCGGCGTTGCGAAGGCCGACGGTGAGTTCCCCAAGCGCCTCGTCATCTTCTGGAACCCCCAAGGAAACTGCTCTGCCCTGGACAACGACTACGCGCCGAACCAGGTCGAGCCGTTCTGGCCCGAAGGGAACGAGCGCGACTTTGACCTCCGCTATGACCCCGCGTCGCCCTCTGCCGGACGCATCTTGGCGCCGCTCGCACCACACAAAGATGACCTCCTCATCATGCGTGGGTTCAGCCAGGAGAACACCGTTCGGAGCGTCTCAGACTATTGCGACTTCATGGTGTCGGACGGCAACCATGGTACCGGTACGCGGGACATACTCACCGCCACCTGCCCCTTCATCAACGGCGAAGGTCGTCAGTTCGGCGGAGGTCCGTCCATCGATCAATACATCGCGAGCGCACTCGGTGGTGAGACGCCTCGCGACTCGATGGTGCTAACCTGTGGGGGCGCCCGCGGGGGTCACCGGGGATTCATCAGCTATTCGGCTGCAAACACGCCCATCGCTCCGATGAGTCCGTCGGCGGCGTACCTGAACGCCTTCGGCTCGTCCATCGACGGCGACGAGCGCCGCCTCTTGGCCCTGCAGGACCGCCGCGCCAGCGCATTGGACCTCATTCGGAGTGACGCGGCCCGACTGCGCGCGAGACTTCCGCGCTCGCAGCGAGAGCAGTTCGACGTCCACCTTGAGGCCATTCGAACGATTGAGCGCGATCTCGGG
The DNA here is from genome assembly GCA_039201085.1 of Myxococcota bacterium. GTDB lineage: Bacteria > Myxococcota_A > Polyangia > Polyangiales > Houyiibacteriaceae > JBCCRV01. The sequence goes on from JBCCRV010000014.1 coordinate 16,432, forward strand.
CGCACGCAAGTATGCGATGGCGGTGATGCACCACCCGACGACCGCAACTATTTTCCCGGACACTTCCAACAACAAGCGCGCATCGTCGCCGCTTCGATCGCTTGCGATATCTCCCGGATCTTCACGGTCATGGCCGCAAGCGGGGGCGGTGACAGCGCCGCAGACTTGCGCTTCTTCGACCCCACCTGGGAGATGAACTACCACTCAACCGGGCACGCCAATGGTGGAACCGTTGCCGACTCGAACGTCACCGGCACACCGCAAGAGCGGCGCCAATCGATCGAAGTCATGGTGCGCGTCAGCGAGTTCTACGCCCAGTGGATCGCCGATCTCATCACCGAGCTCAAAGCCATTCCTGAAGGCGAGGGCTCGGTCTTCGACAATACGATCCTTGTGTGGTGCACCGAGATGTCGAACGGGAATCACGGATTTGAGCAGTGGCCGTGGGTCGTTGCAGGCGGCGGCTGGAAGTTCAACAGCGGCTACTACTGGAACGAGATCACTCCGAAGTACTCACGGGATCAGCGGTCTGGCGACATTCTCACCGCCGTTGCCCAGGGCATGGGCGTCGACACGCAACAGTTCGGAAGCGATTTTCATAGCGGCATTGCTCCGGAACGCTACGCGCACCTTTGGAGCCCGAATGTCTAGACGCGGTTTCGAAAGCCCGACGGCGTGCCTTTCGAAGGTCCTTAGCGCGTTGGCTCTCCTCACGGCTTGTCAGGGTGCAATCGGCGATGCACCCACGCGGACGCTGGAGACCATCCCGATGCCGGAAGTAGATCCGGACCTGCCCGGCGAGTCGGACCTGGAAGCCCTCGCCGCTCCCCGAGTGTGGCGACTCAGCAACCAACAGTATCAACGAGCCCTCGACGATCTCCTTGGCCCGGCGCCTTCTCGCACGATGCTTCAGGAAGTGTCGGGCCACGGGTTCGCGAACACTGCGGGCCAAAACCCCATCGAATCCTCGCGCGCGATCGAGTACCAGGACATCGCCCAACGCCGCGTGGCGGATGCCCTGAATCGGGCGGAGACTCGAGCAACCCTCTGGCCCTGTGATGAGGGATTCGAAGCAGGCTTCGCAGAGCGTGCATGCATCGAGTCCTTTATCGTTCAGTGGGGCCGTCGAACGTTTCGCCGCGAACTCCTGACGGAAGAGCTGAGCGCGTACGTCGCGTTCTTCGAAGAAACCCGTGATGCCCTTGACGGTGAAGCCGCGGTCCAGCTCGTGCTCGAAACCATGCTGCAGTCGCCGTCGTTTCTCTACCGAACCGAACTCGGTCCGTTGGACGCTCCGGCTCCAAACCCAGGTGAGCTCATCGAGCTAACGGCTGCAGAGCAGGTAAACTTGCTCGCCTTCGCCCTGTGGGGCCGCGCGCCCGATCCCGACCTCCTCGCCGCGTTGGATGGGACCGACGGCGACTTGGAATCCGTTCTCATCACCATGATGGACGACGCTCGCTTGACCACCGGCTTCACGGATTTCGTGGAGGGGCTGATGGACCTCGAGGCACTGGAGTCTGCCTCACCTGCTGTGGGGTACGAAGATCGCTGGGATGAACTCAGGCAGAGCATGCGAGCCGAGCCCCACGCGTTCGTTGAGCATCTCTTCTTCGCAGGCGAGGTTCCGTCCGACTTCGCTCAACTCTGGACAGCGGACTACAGCTTCGCCGACGAACGACTCGCTCCTCTCTACGGCGGAGCCGTCGAAGGCGGGAACTTCGAACGCATCGCCGGAACCAACCGGCCCGGATTGCTCGGCCAGCTGGCCTTCCTTGCAGGCCATTCGCTCCCCAACGGTACGTCTCCTCCCAGGCGGGGCAAGTTGATCGCCGAACGGATCTTCTGCCAGACAATCCCCGAACCCCCCGCCAACATCGATGTGGATGAGGAAGTGCAAGCCGCTGCGGCCACCACGCGTGCGTTCTTTGAAACCGCCACGGGTGAAGGCACGTGCGGCGGCTCCTGCCACGCGTTTTTGAATCCAACGGGGTTCGCGCTCGAGAACTTCGACGCCGTCGGTGCATGGCGCGACACCGAAAACGGCGTCCCCATCGACGCCGCCGTCGACCTGGGTTCACTCGGCCTCGGCCAAGTGGACGGACCGATCGAGCTTGGGCGCGCCATCGCCGAATCGGACCGGGCGCGCGCATGCCTAGCGAGGCAGTACTTTCGCTTTGCCCTCGGCCGAATCGAAAAGCCCGAAAACACCGAAGTGCTTGAAGCACTGGAAGCGCAGTTCGTCGCGTCCGAAGGTGAACTTCGGCGCCTTCTCGCCAACACGCTCGGTGAGCGCGCAATGCACACGCGCCGCATGATCGAGTAAGCGCAATGCGTGCCTGCGGTCTCGTACTCCTCACTACAGGGTGGACTCTTGCGCTCCCGGGCGGCTGCGGGCTTGTGCAGATCGATGAAGTGCAGATCGATGAAGTGCAGATCGATGAAGTCCCGATCAACGCACCGCCCGCCACCGATGCGCAGGTCGACGACGCACGCGCTCCGGAACCGCGCATTGTCGCCGAGGGCGCCTTTCCGTTTCGACTCGCGCTCGACGGCGACGACCTCTACTGGGCGGAGTTCACGACGGGGCAGCTGTTCCGTCATTCCCTCGCAACGGGGGAATCCACGGAGCTGCTTCCCGCGAGAATGCGCGCCGACGTGTATGGACTGCTCGTCACCGCGGACTACGCGTACGTCTGCGATTCTTGGACGGGCGAAATCCATCGGATCGAGAAATCTTCCGGCGAGTCAGCGGTGTGGGTGCGGAGCCCATGCACCGATCTCGCCGTGCACGGCGCGCACCTTTTCTGGACCAGTATTGACGAAGTAGCGCCCATGCTGTCCCGAATGCCACTAGCCGGTGGACCGGTAGAAGCCCTTTCGGACATCGGCCCCTCGCGCAATCTCCTCCTCACGGAAGATCACCTGTACTGGACCTCGTTCATCCAAGGCGAGGTATTCGCGTGGAACGCTGCTGAAGGAGTCCGGTCCGTTGCTCAAAGCGAAACGAACGGTCCTTGGGGCTTGAGCGCAAACGAAACGTTCGTCTATTGGACGGAGTTCGATAGCGCGGAGCCAGGCATCTTTCGGGAGGACAAGCGAACCCGTACGGTGGAGAGGTTCGCCGTAGACCAGCCCGGGGCCCACTCGGTCATCGTCGATGAGGGCAACGTTTACTGGACGAACCAACTCGAAGGGACGCTCATGCAACTCGTGGACGGGCGCACGCGCGTGGTCGCAGAGGGGCTGATCAGTCCCCAGAACCTTGCTCTCTCCCGTGATTGGCTGATCTGGAGCTCGCGTTCCGGGGCCGTTCAAGCGCTCACCCGCGAGTCACCTCGATTCTGAGCAGCGAATCGCGCACGCGAATCCACGACCGCACCGTTTGACACGCCAAACTCCAGTGCATCCGACTGGAGATATGTCTACGTCTTCTCGCTGCAGTGAAGGCCGCACACGCTCCAGTCCGATCCGTCGACGTGAACGGGCGGGTGGTCTTCGATGAAGCGGGCGAGCGCTTCGATCGAATCGCCGATCGTGATCAACGACGCGTAGGGGCGGCCTGCCGCCATCGACGCAAGGAGCGGATAGACGGGGCGATGGGCGCGCCAGTAGGTCTCGCCGAGAAAGACCATGGGCGCCGCACTGGCGCGCACGGTGCCGTAGTGGTTTTGCGCAGCGTCCTGAAAGATCTCCTGAATCGTGCCGGCGCTGCCCGGCGCAAACACGATACCGTGCGTCGCGATCGACACGAGGCCGTCTTCGCGCACGCTGTTGGCAAAGAACTTCGCGATGTAGCGAGCAAACGGATTGGGCGGCTCGTGTCCGTACAGCCACGTCGGAACGCCCAAGCTGGGCGGGCACTCCTGGCCGTAGGGAAAGCGCTCGCGAACGCGAAAGGCCGCGCTGAGAAAGTCGCGGTCCTTGTAGTGCGGCGCATCGGCCAGAATCGCGATGGCGGCGTCGAGCTCCTCGTCGGGGCGCCCGGTGAACCACACGCCGAGATGGGCGGCTTCCATAGCGCCCGGACCGCCGCCCGTCGCAATGAAGAATCCGCGTTCGGCCAGCAGGCGCGCCATGCGGGCGACGGACGCAAACTCGGGCGTGCCGCGCTTCATCGAATGACCTCCCATGACGGCGACGACGCGCGGATGGGCCGTGAGCGTCCGGCGCATCGCTTCGTAGACGGCGTGGTCATGAAGGCGGCGCGAAAGCGTCTCGAGCAGATCGGTCGGGTGGCTGCCGCCGTGGTCGCGCCAGTGACGCCAAACGCGCGCGTCGAGCGTGTCGCAGTAGCTGCAGGGATCGGCCGGATCGAAGCCGTCGAAGAGCTCTTCGGGCGTGTAGAGCTCACGGCGATAGATGTCCCACTTGCCGTGCGGCAGCCGCGGAAAAACGAGGGCGCCCCGCTCGACCACCGCCGCGAGGCACGCCCGTTCGAGCTCGCAACCGATGAACACCGCGGCCTCGACCTGGGCGGCGAGCACGCGCGCCGCATGTTGGCGCAGGTCCAGCGCATAGAGCACGCGGCCGCGAAGATCGGCGTCGCCATCGAGAATCGCCTCAAGGGCGGAAAGATCGGAAATGACGTTCACGGCGGGAGCGTACGCGATCGACGCTCAACGCGCAGTCGGCGATGACTCGTCCTCCGCTATTTAGTCGTGCGGGTCGTCTTGGTGCCCGAACCACACGTGTGCGAAGCGGCCCGGGGTGATCGCCACACCCATGGCGCGCCATGGACGGTTCCAAATATCGGCGTTGATGATCACGTTGTGGTGACCGGGCGAACCCTGCCAGCCGGCCAGCGCCCGGGCCGGCGAGCCGTATCCGCCGGCAGAGATTTCGTACCCGTTGCCGCCGTACTCGGTGATCTCGCCGGGCTTGTTCCACATGCACGCCGCCTGCGCGTGGTCGGGCGTGTAGCAGCACCCGGACCAATCGCCCGCATCGGACCAGCTGTGCAGATTGCAGCTGCCCGACGTATGCGGCGCCTGATCGATCAAGTCGGCCACGTGCAGCCGCGCGACGCGGCTCAGCGAGCAGGAAAAGGGCACGGCGTCGAGCCCGCGGGAAACGCGGTAGTCGTTGATGAGCTGGAAGAGCTCGCGATCGTCCGCATCGATCGCCGCGTCGTCGGCGCACCCCATGACGACGCCAGTCGGTCCCATGTCCGGCTCGACGCCGAGGTCTGGTTCGGCGCCCGTGTCCGGCTCGGCGCCCATGTCCGGCTCGACACCCACGTCGGGCCCGCTCATGTCCGATGCGCCCGCGTCCGAACGACCGGCTTCCGCCGCCGCCGCATCGCGGGTGGCAGCGTCCTCCACGACGGCCGAATCGCCGGCGCCCGAATCCCTCTCCACGCGCGCGTCGACGGCGCCACTGCCATCGCTCCCGACCGCGGGCGCGCCAACCAGCTCGCCCGTTCCGCACCCAAGGGCAAGCAGAGCCAGGACGAGCGGAACGCGGGGCATTCGAAGAGGATAGCAGACGTCGCCGGAAAGCCGCATCCGGGGCAGGACGCTCCGCTCCTGCGGAGCGCGAGTCGAGCAGCGGGACCGGTCGATTACCGGCCGCGCGGTTGGGGAATCAAAGCCGGCGTTTGAGCCCCGTGCCACGGTGGATCCGGACCGCTCTCGCCGGATCGCGCTCGGATACTCCGACGACCGACACTTCAGATAAGAAGCGGAATGCACTCGCCACCGCCGGTGCACACCAGCGAGCCGCAGCACTCCGCGTCCTCCGTGCACCCGGGCAGGCACATATTGGCTTCGTCGCACTGAACGCCGCCGCCGCAATCGCCGCAGCGCTCGCAGGGCGTGTCCGGGCACTCTTCGCCCGTGCGGGTGATCGCGCGGTCGTAGTGAACGACGAGCGAACCGCGCGCCTCGATGTTCTGCCCGAGTAGCGCGCCGAACACTTCCGTGCCGCCGGTGCTGCGAATCGTGGCGCTGGGCGCATAGAGGTTGCCGACAAAGGCGCCGTTCCCCGTGATGTCGATCTCACCGCGACCGCCAACATAGATGCGCGCCTTCGCCGGCGCGCTGCGATCGCCGAACTCGATCCGGCCCGTACTGCTCAGGTCGCCGGTGAGAAACACGTCGATCTCGGCCCCTTCGGCGAGCTCCAGCTGCAGACCGCCCTGAAGGGTGAAGTCCCCGTCGATGTAGAGGGCCGTGCGACCTTCGACCACCAACGTGAGCTGGCCCGTGCCGCTGAGCCCCGTCAAAAAGAAGCGCCCGCAGGGAAGGGTGCGCTCTTCGGTGCCGACGATGCCCTCGAAGTCGTCGGCTTCCAGGCCGACCTCGTCGTTGTCGTTGGCAAAGCGCGCCGCATCGACGGCGCCGCGAATGTCGAGCGTATCCCCGCAGGCGCAGGGCGGCGCGACGGACACGGCCGCGGCGACGGTCCGACCGCCCACATCGCTGCGCGTCGCGTCCGCGCGTCCGCTCGCCGTATAAAGGTCGCGGCCCACTTCCAGCGTTCCCACGCCCCCCACGCTCGCCACCCGAACGTCGCGCTCGACCCGCAGCCGGCCCTGAAAGCGCACCGGACCGCCCGACGCGAGGTCGCCGCCGATGCGCGGACTCGTTCCCGTGAACTCGAGGGGCGCCGCACTGCCCACCACGAGCGAACCGCCGACGTCGATGCCGCCCGTCACGGAGAGCGACCCGTTCGTGCCGATGGGCGCGCCCGAGTCGCGGACCACCTCGTCGCGCTCCGAGTCGAAGGAGTCGGTTCGCACGTCTTCGCCAACGGTTTCGATCGACTCGCACGCGCAGATCGCATAGGCGAAGGCTTCTTCGGCCGTCGCGCCGAGACAGCGGCTGCCGCCCCCCGGCAGAACGGCGGCGGAGCCCGCGCCCGCGCAGAAGGTGGCGCGGTCCACGGGCGGCGCGGATGCGTCCGAACCGCCCTCGTCCGGCGCGATGGCCGCATCGCTGCCGCCAAAGGCCGCATCGAGCGTCGCGGCGTCCGCCATCGCGCCATCCAGCATCGCCACCGTCATCGAATCTTCGCTACACGCCATCAGGAGCGCACCCAGGAGCCACCGTTTCGCCATGGCCACCACGCTAGCGAGGCCCCGTCTCGCCGGCTGTTACACCTCTCGTGCGTTCGCACTCTCACAGCGCCTTCACCCGTGGGTCACTTGATCGTCACGGGCACTCGTCAGCGTAGCGCGATGGATACGGTCCTTATTGCCGACCCCGACACGGTGAACGCGGCGATGCTCGCGTCCGCCCTGCGGGCCGAGCGTTTCGACGCACGCGTCTGCATCGTCGAACAGGAGCTTTTTGACGCCGTACGCCCCCGCGCCCTCTTGCTGCTCGCCCTGGACGTGCCGAACGGCGACCGCCTGCTTCAACGCGTTCGCGCCGGCGATGGACGCCTGCCCGTCATTGCCTACAGCGCGCGCGACGGTCACCGCACGGAGGCCTTTGAACTCGGCGCCGACGACTTCATGGCCCGTCCATTCAGCACCCGCGAAATGGCCCTTCGCATTCGCGCCGTACTTCGAAGAACGCAGCCCCGCCCGGGGCGGAGCGAGTTTGTCTTTGGCGACGTGAGGGTGGATCGAAGCACCCGGGCCCTGCACGTCGGTGGGCGGCGCATCGCCCTGACGCAGGTGGAAACGCGTTTGCTCGTCTCCCTAACGCGCGCCGCGGGCTCGGTCTGCGACCGGCAGCGCCTGCTCCGCGAAGCCTGGCCCGAAAGCGAGCTCGACGTTCGCTGCGTCGATACGCACGTGCGACGGGTGCGCGAAAAGCTGGGCGACGACGCGGACCGCATCGAAACGGTTCGAGGCGTCGGCTACCGGCTCGTGGGCCTCCCGAAACAGGCCCAGGCCGAATTGCCACCAAGCTGACACACAACCGTCACCTGCGCCGTCTAACGAGAGCCTCCGATGAACGCGTTCGCATTCAGGCGCACCTGCGCACCCCCACTCGAGCTGCGCTGACGCCATGTTCGAAGGGTTTTGGCCACGGCCCAAGGGCCGGGAGCGAGCGCGTTTTGCACTGATCGTGGTGTTCGTGAGCGCCTTTGGCGTGAGCTCGGCATTGGCGATTCATTCGCTCACGGACGGCGCCGAAGGGCCACCTCCCGAAGAGGAAGAGGAGCCCGTCGTCGTCGAGTTCGCGCCCCCGCCCGAACCGGAGAACGAACCGGAACCCGAGCCCGAGCCGGAACCGCTCGTGGAGCCGCCGCCCGCCGCGGCCTTTCGCCCGGCGGCGCCCCGCCCCTCGATTCGTCCGCCGGACGAAATCCCCGACGAACGGCCCGACGAGTCGGACGCGGCGCTGACCGAAGCGCGCGATACGGGGCCCGTGGGCGGCGATACGCGCGGACGCGCGGGCGGGCGCGGCACGGCCCCCTCGCCGCCGCCTCCACCGCCGCCTCCGCCGCCGCCGCCCCCCGCAGAGAGGCGCCGCCGCCCGCGCGCGAGCACCGAAGCGAGCACGGGCCCCCGCAACATGGGCAAGACCCGCC
>JBCCRV010000015.1:0-24829 GCA_039201085.1 Myxococcota bacterium
CAACCTGCCGACGGCACTGGGCGAGCAAGCGCGCTTCGCCGAGCGGATGAGCGTTCGCTTTGAGCGCGAATTGCCGGATGTGCCTTCGGCCACTGTACGAGCCTCGGTGCGCGACGTCACCGACATGGTCATGGCCATGTTGGCGGCGGTGTCGCACCGCGACGGTGTTTCCCGTCCGGAATCGGCCATCGCGCTCCTTCAGCGGTCGATTCTCGGTGAGCTGGCTTACCTGCGGGCGCAGCAGCGAGCGAACCGATCGCCCGAATCGCGGTGCGGCTAGGGCCTATAAATAGCCGAGCTGGCGCAGCTGATCCTGCAGCTCGTCGTCCATCTGCACTTCGCCGGCGTCGTGACGCTGGCCGCGGCCCTGTTCCGCGTCGAGCCAGCGGGAGCGGTCGCCGGCGCCGAGGAACTGACCCTGGAGCGTGCGCAGGTAGCGCGCCGCGATCGGGTGGTCGTTGAGCCCTAGCTGCTCGCGCTCGCCGGGGTCTTCCTGAAGGTCGAACATCGACGCCGTGAGGTTGCCGCGGATGAGGAACTTCCAGCGGCCGGCGACGATCACGCGGCGGTCGTCGAGGAACTCGCTCATCGCCACGGCGGGTCCGGGGCGCTGACCGCCGTCGATGAGCGGAACCAGGCTGCGGCCGGCGATCCCGGGCATCTCCGGTAGGCCGGCGAGCTCGACGACGGTCGGGCCAATGTCCATCGTGCTCACGGTCGTCGGCACGCGCCGGGCGGGGCCGGCGCCGTGAATCAGCAGAGGCACATGGAGCAGCTCCTGGTACACGCTGTGGCCGTGGCCCCAGGAGCCGTGTTCGTTGAACTCTTCGCCGTGATCGCTGACAAAGACGAAGACGGTGTTGTCCCATAGGCCGGCTTCGCGAAGCCGCTCAATGAAGTTGCCCATATGCCGGTCGTGCTGGGTGATCTCGCCGTCATGCAGCGCCTGCAGGCGGCGCACGTCGCTGTCTGAAAAGGTGACCGTGGGCGGGTTGCGCTTGGCGCCGGCGAGCAGCTCGCCCGTCATGCGGGGCTGGACTTGCCCTTCGTAGTTCGAGCGCGCGTCGTACATCGAGACGAACTCGTTCTCCGGGTCATAGGGCACGTGCGGATCGATCGTGTGCACGTAGAGAAAGAAGCGCTCGTCCCGGTGCTCGAGGGCCCAATCGCCGGCCTCCTGAAAGACGTCGCGGGCTTCGCTCGAGGCGCCCGCTTCGCGAATGAAGTTTCGGTAGCGGTCCCACCCCTGATCGAAGCCGAAGCGGTCCGAGATGTAGCCGTTGGCGATGAAGCCGCCGGTGGCGAAGTCGTTGGCTTTGAAGTGCTCGCTCAGCATCAGGGCCGAGTCGTTCAGCACGGCGGACTGGGTGCGTGCGCCGTGGTCCATGGGATGGAGCGCGGTCAAAATCGCGCCCACGGCGGGCTTGGTCCAGTTCTCCGTCGACTGGGCGCGTTCGAACACGACGCTCTCTTCGGCAAGCGCATCGAAGGCCGGCGTACGCACGCGCGAGCGGGGGTTCCAGGTCTGGAGCTTGCTCGCGCGGAGCGTGTCCACGAGTACGACGACCACGTTTTGCGCGTTTTCGCGCTCGACGGGTTCATTGGGCGTTGTGACGATGCGCGGCTCCGCGAAGGCCGCGCGCCCGGCGGCGCCTTCAGCTTCGAGCGTGAGCTGAACCACCTGGCCGGCGAAGGCGCTCAGGTCGAGATCCTGGTCGTTCCAGCTTGCCGTTAGCGGACCTTCCCAAAGCACGTTTCGCGGCCCACCTTCGGGCGCGATGATCACCCGGCCTGTGCCGCCGGCGCTGCCTTCCTGGCCCGCGCCGAAACGAAGGCGGGCGTTCTGCGGGATTTCCGCGTAGTAGCGAAACGCGATCGGCGCGGCGAAGGCGAGGGCCCGCCGGGCGGAACCGAGCGAAAGCTCGCCCACCGTCGTGCCCCATTCGGGCGCCGCGAGACCGTCGGCGATGGGCGTTTCGGAAACACGCATCGATGCGATCTGCACGGACACGTTTTCGCCCCCGAGCTCAGTCGTTCCGCCGAAGGTCAAAAGCAAGTAATTCTCGCCGTCGCGCACGTGCTCGGCGGGAAGCGTAAAGTCCACGTTCGTCCAATCTTCGCCTTCGAAGCGAAGGGCCTGCAGGAGCTCACCGTTGATGTACGGCGAAAGCACGGCGGTGCCGCGGGGGCGTAGTCGTAGCCGTACCTTCATTTCGCGGCTTTCGTTCGCGTGAAAATAGATGCGCCCGCGAATGCCGACGTTGGCGTAGGTCAGGTCGCCCTCGCTTCCGCGGGTGCCCCATCCGCTTCGCCAATCGCCGACGGTGTATTTCGCCTGAGCCGCCGTCCCAAAGTCCACGTAAAGGCCCTGGTGATCGACGTCCGCAAGATGGGCGATATCGAGAAGATCGAGGTGCGTTGTGCCGGGTTCGCTTGCCCTTTCCTCGTTCGGTGTCGCTTCCGGGGCCGCCTCGTCGTCGTCACATGCCCCGAGACTGAGGGCCAATCCGAGCCCGATTCCTAACCACCGTCGATCCACACGTACCTCGCCCTCGCTGTTGCTCGCCCGTCGCGAGACGCTGAAGACTTCAGCGCCTCCGTTTAGCGTCAGCTAATGCAACTTGCTTGCACGTACAAGTTTTCGGCACTAAGTCTTCGCTCGCTGAGGCAGGATGCCTCGGCGCGATGGCGCTCCTCCGGCGCTGCGCCCATCCTTTGGCTGAGTTGCATTCGCACCTGGGCCGCCCTAGGAGCTCCTTCCAATGAACAAACAAGCACTCGCACTGGTGGAAGCCGCGGACGAGTTTCGGGAACTGGCGGAAAAGCGCCGACCGAGCCGTGAGGAAGCCGAAGAAGCGGTACGCACCCTTCTTCGCTGGGCCGGCGACGATCCCGAGCGGGAAGGTCTCCTCGGTACGCCCGATCGCGTCGCGCGCGCGTACGAAGAGTTCTTTGCTGGGTACGGAGAAGACCCGGTCGAAATACTAAGCCGTACCTTTGAGGAAACGGCCGGCTATGACGAACTGATCGTGCTGCGCGACATTCGCTTGGAGAGTCACTGCGAACATCACCTCGTGCCGATCCTGGGTGTCGCGCACGTTGCGTACCTTCCAAGCAAGCGGGTGGTCGGGATCAGCAAGCTCGCGCGCGTGGTCGAAACGTACGCCAAGCGCCTGCAGATTCAGGAGAAGCTCACGGCGCAGATCGCGGATGCCATCAATGCTGCCCTTCAGCCTCGGGGCGTTGCCGTGGTCATCGAGGCGGCTCATCAGTGCATGACGACCCGCGGGGTGCGAAAGCCCGGCGTGGAAATGGTGACCTCCCGCATGCTTGGCGTCTTTCGCGACAACGCCGAAACGCGCCGCGAGTTCTTCTCGCTCATCGCGCGTAAGTAGCGCTCGCCCCCAGCGCGGGTTGAACGCGCCGGGGGTGTTCGCGCCTACGCTTCCGATAGCGCGCGATCGTTTCCGATGCGCGACGCCACCGGACCAGACTGACCTTGGTATTTGCTGCCTCGCGCGGCACCATAGGGGCGCTCGGCGGGGCTCTTCATCTCGTGAAAGACCACCTGGCTGATGCGCATGCCCGGATAGAGCTTGACGGCGCATTGGCCAAGGTTGGACAGCTCGAGGGTGATCTGCCCTTCGAAACCCGGGTCGATGAACCCCGCCGTCGCGTGCACGATAACGGCGAGTCGGCCGATGCTGCTGCGTCCTTCGACTCGGCCGACGAGGTCGTCTGGAATGCGTACGCGTTCCAGCGTAGTGCCGAGAGCAAAGGCACCGGGCTGAAGGACAAATCCCTCACCTTCGGCGATGTCGATGCGTTCAACGTGTTCTTCGATGCTTGCGGGATCGCGGGCATCGAGAAAGGGAACGAGCGGCTGCCGGTGAAGCACAAACTCGCTGCCAAGGCGGAGATCGATGCTTGCAGGCTGAATTTGGAGCTCCGGATCGTCGATGGGATCGACGATGAGGTCGCCCTTTTCGAGCCGCGCTTTGATGTCGGTGTCGGACAGGATCACGGAGCGGACCGTATCGGAAAAGTCGAGCCGTGGCGACGGATCCCCTCGCGACGCTTGTTTCACGGCAATCGCATCAAATGAGGAACTTTGTACCATCCACTGGATCGGCGGGCGCCGCCAGGTCCGTTTCGTCGAGCATCTGTCGGATGTCGATCTTGCGCGCTTCCCAGAGCCGGTCGTAGGCCGAGTTGTTCTTGAAGCCGAGGTAGAATGCGAGGGCAACACCGATGAGTCCCACGGGCTGCCAGGGCAAGGTGAGCCAGGGGAGCTTCAGGAAGTGGTGGACCGAGCACGCCGCCAGCGCGTAGAGCATCATTATGAAGAGGGTGTGCCGGGTCCACCAAACCGTCCGCCAAAAAGAACATCGAGGACCTTGAAACATCGTTGCCTCCGCGGCGCGTCTAAACGCCGCCGCGCACGGGTATACAATGCATCGCCCTTCGATGCGCTTGCCCTTGACGCGCGCTAGGCGGGCCGTCAGACCGCGGCCATGGCGGAACGTTTTGTAGTGGTTTCAGACAACGGCGAGTCCTGGGTTCTCGGAGGCGACCCGGACGAGGGCAAGCACGCGACGAAGCAGGACGAACAGCACGCCATGCCGGCGCTCCTCGCCGACGGCTGGAGCGTCTCGAGCGTCACCCCCGGTTCCGGCACGAAGGACGATTCGTCTTACTGGCTCGTCCTTGTCGAGCGTTCCTAAACGACCGACCGCGGAGGACCCCCCGCTCGCGTCGGTCATGCAGCTGACGTCTGCGTACGCGTGGGAGGGCGCAGCGAGGACCGCTGTTGCAGCACCTCGTGCTGCGTCGGGCAGTGGCGCGTGGCTGAAGCAAGGGCCCCATGAGACACCTCCGCCTAGCGTCGGCCTGATGCTCCGCCGCGGTGTATGCTTCGCCGATGGCAGTGCAGGTTGTACGCACCTTTGATTCCGGGCTCGGGCCCACGGAGCATCCGTATCTAACGGGTCCATGGACGCCCACCCACCGGGAGGTGGATGCCGACGACATGGAGATCATCGGCGAGATCCCAAAGGATCTGAGCGGCGTCTACCTTCGAAACACCGAAAACCCCGTCTTCGAAGCGAAGGGTACGTACCACCCCTTTGACGGCGACGGCATGCTGCACGCCATCTCCTTTCGCCATGGTCGGGCGCGCTATCGAAACCGCTTCGTGCGAACGAAGGGCTTCGTCGCCGAGCAGGAGGCGGGACGCAGCCTTTGGGCCGGGCTTGTCGCGCGCCCGAGCGCCGCCGAGCGCGAAGGCTGGGGCGCCCGGGGCGGCATGAAAGATGCGAGCTCCACTGACGTGGTCGTGCACGCGGGGCGTGTGCTTTCCACCTTCTACATGTGCGGGGAAGGCTACGAGCTCAGTCAACACCTCGAAACGCTCGGCACCGCCGCATGGGTTCCCGAGCCCGGCGTGTCCGCCCATCCGAAGGTCGACCTGCGCACGGGCGAACTGCTCTTTTTCAACTATGGAAAGGCTGCGCCGTACATGCACTACGGCGTTGTGAACGCCGCGGGCAAGCGCACCCACTACATCCCCATCGAAACCCCCGGGCCGCGCCTTCCGCACGACATGGCCTTCACGGAGAACTTCGCGATCCTGGCGGACATGCCGCTCTTTTGGGATCCGGAGCTTCTGCCGGCGGGCGTTCACGCGAGCCGTTACTATCCGGAGCTGCCCACGCGTTTTGCAGTGGTGCCGCGTCACGGCTCGGCGAGCGAAGTTCGCTGGTTTGAGGCGGCTCCAACCTACGTGCTTCACTGGATGAACGCCTACGAAGACGGCGCCGAGATCGTGCTCGACGGCTACTTTCAAGAAGCGCCCGATCCCGATCCGATCGCGCTGCCGGGCCTTGATCCGCGCTACGGAAAGATGCTCGCTTTTCTCGACGAAGCGTCCTTCAAGCCGAAGCTGCATCGCTGGCGCTTCAACCTTCGTACGGGCGAAACGCGCGAAGAACGTCTCGACGACCGGGTCCTGGAGTTTGGCACCTTCAATCAGGACTACGCCGGCCGGAAGGCACGCTACGCCTACAGCACGTTTACCAAGCCCGGCTGGTTTCTCTTCAAGGGCTTCGTGAAGCACGACTTGGAAACGGGCGACTCGCAGCGCTTCGAGCTGGGCGAAGGTCGCTACGCTTCGGAAGCGCCCTTTGCGCCGCGCAACGGCGCCGAAAGCGAGGACGACGGATACCTCGTCTCCTTTGTGACCGACATGAACGAAGGCCGCAGCGAATGCGCGGTTTTCGACGCCAAGAACCTTCGCGCCGGTCCCGTCTGCCGCGTGATCCTGCCGCACGTGATCAGCAGCGGCACGCACGCCACGTGGGCCAGGCACGACGAGTTCACGCGCTGATGGACGCGTTCATCTACGATGCTGTCCGCACGCCGCGAGGTCGCGGCGTTGCACCGCGAGACGAGAGGCCCGGTGGCGGACTCCATCGTTGCGCTCCGCAGGAGCTTGTCCGCCAGCTGGTCGACGCGCTGGATGAACGCACGGGAGCAATCGGACGGGTGCGCCGTTTGATCTTGGGTTGCGTGGGACAGGTCAAAGCCCAAGGCGGACACATCGCTTTGATCAGCAAGCTCGCGTCCAAGGTGCCAAACGATGCCAGCGCCAAAACGCTCAACAACTACTGCGTCTCCGGTCAGTCCGCCGTGAACGAAAGTGCCCTTTGGGCGGCAAGCGATCAGGGGCTTACGCTGGCGGGCGGCGTCGAGATGCTCTCGCGCGTGCCGTTCTTGGCGGACGAAGCGGACTACTACTCGGGCGAAACAGCGCAAGAGCTTCACTGGCTCTTGCCGCTAATGGGCGCCGAACTCATGGCCGCGGAAGAGGGCTACGAGAAGCCCGACCTGGATGCGCTTACGCTCCGTTCGCACCGGCGTGCGAGCGCCGCGTGGAAGGCCGGCCACTACGACGCGAGCGTGATTCCCGTTCAGACGGACGCCAGCCTGGTGGCGCGGGACGAGTGGATTCGCGACGGACTCACGGAGGAAACGCTCGAAGCGATGCCGCCGCTCTTTGCTCGCGAGCCCTTCGCTTCGATGGCGGACGCCCGTCAGCGTGCGCTGATGAAAGCGCGCGCGGGCGAGCTTCGCTTTCGCCACTCGCTTGCGAACACACCCGGCATGGCGGACGGCGCCGCGCTGGTTCTTACGGGTTCGCGCGCGGCGGGTAGGGAGGCGGGCGTCATGCCGATGGCGCGCATCGTCGCCTTTGCCGAGTGCGGCGGCGACGAAGTCCTCCAGTTTGGTGCTGGCTTCACGGCGATGGAGCAGGCCCTCGAGCGCGCCGGCCTTCGACTTGAAGCGATGGACCGCGTCGAGTTCATGGAGGCGTTTGCAGCGCCCCCCCTTCGCTTTGAGCGGCGCTACGACGTCGACCCTTCACGCGTCAATGCGGGCGGCGGCCATCTTGCGATGGGTCATCCGATGGGTGCGACCGGCGCCATGTTGATCACCACGCTGGTTCATGAGCTACGCCGCATCGAGGGGCGCTACGGGTTGGTTGTCACGCTGGCGGCAGGTGGCATTGGTTCGGCGACCGTCGTCGAGTGCATGTGATCGAAACAAGGACTACGAGCAAGCGAAGGAGCGAGCGGTGAGCGTGTACATTCTTGGAGGGGCGCAGACCGACTTCGCCCGAAACTACGCCCGGGACGGGCGGACGATCGAGGCGCTGATGGGCGACGCCCTTCGCTCAGGCCTCGAAGACGCGGGCGTTGAGCCGGGGGAACTCGATGCGCTCCATGTAGGCAACTTCACCGCGGAGCTTTTCTGCCAGCAGGGTCAGCTCGGCGGCATCGCGGCAAGCCTGCATCCGGACTTGGCAGGCCTTCCTACCGCGCGGCACGAAGCCGCGTGCGCGTCAGGCAGCATCGCGCTGCTGGCGGCGACGGCGGAGATCGAAGCGGGCCGCTACGGGTGCGTCGCCGTGCTGGGGGTCGAGATGATGCGCAACGTGAACGGCCAAACGGCGGCCGATTACCTAGGATGCGCGGCGTGGACGGGGCGTGAAGCCGAAGGTGCGCGCTATGTCTGGCCGGCGCTTTTTTCACGCGTCGCCGACGAGTACGACGCGCGCTTTGGGCTCGATCCGGCCCACCTCACGGTGTTGGCCCAGAGCGATTTTGCCAACGCGCAGTCCAACCCCTTTGCGCAAACGCGCAACTGGGAGCTCTCGCCGGCCATGTTTGAAGCGAACGACGACGCGAACGCCGTGGTCGAGGGCCGTCTTCGTCGACAAGACTGCGGGCGCATCACCGATGGCGCCGCTGCCCTTGTGCTGGCGAGTGAGTCCGTGGCGGCCGCTTGGGCGAAGAAACGCGGCGTCGACCTATCGTCCGTGCCGCGCATCACGGGGTGGGGCCATCGTACGGCGCCGATGATGTTGGAGGAGAAGCTCGAGGCCGCGCGCGCAACGCCGTGGGTGTTTCCCCATCTTCGCGCGTGCTTGGAGGACGCATGGCGGCGAGCCTCGATCGCGTCGGCGACGGACGTCGATCTCTTTGAAGTGCACGATTGCTTTTCCATCACGGGCTATGCCATCGCGGACCATCTCGGATTGGCCGATCCTGGCGCCGTCGGGCCGCTCGTCGCGTCTGGCACCTTTGCGCTCAACGGTGCCCGACCGATCAATCCGAGCGGCGGACTGATCGGCCTGGGCCATCCCGTGGGTGCGACGGGCGTCCGCATGCTGCTCGACGTGAGCAAGCAGGTGGGCGGCCAAGCAGGCGCCCTGCAGGTGAAGGGCGCCCGTCGCGGCCAGACGTTGAACCTGGGAGGCAGCGCGACAACGACCGTCAGCTTCGTTGTCGAAGCGCGCTAGCAACCGTCGCCCGCGGCCGTCAGCTTGCCTGCAGGCTGTGCGACGGAGCTTCGTTCATCTGCGAACGTATTTCGTCCTCGCTCCAGCAGCCAAAACCCGCGTCCTCCATGGCGTCCGGGAGAGGTCCGAAGGACCCCGGACGCTGAGCGTCGGCACCGCCAAAAAATCCCGCGAAGGCGGCCTCGATGCGGGCCCGTGCGTCCCTACGCAGGTCGAGCGCGCCGCGATGGAACGGGCCTTCGGCGTCGAAGGTAGCGCAGAGCACGCGGTAGGGCGCGCCCTCGCCGTTCACAAGGTCGGCGATCAGCGCCGTGGCGCTCGCCGACCAATCCCACTCGTCGTCGTCTTGAACGAGCACGAGCCACCCCCGGCGCGCGTCGGTGACGCATACGATGTCGAGGCCTACGGCGACGCCTGCGCCCTGGCCGAACGATTCGGGCATCGGTGCATACGTCGCGAAGGAGGCGACGTGCAGCGCACTGTGTTCGAGCGCGCGGGCGACGGCGTCGCCAAGGTCGAAGTCCCAATCGGGGTGCGAGGTGATGGGTTGGGTGGGTTTCAGCATACAGGTCTCCTTGGATGGGCCCTATCGCCAATCGTGCCTGCCGGTTTCTTCCCTCCTCGCTGGGATGGAACGGGATGCGCTGTCGACCGCCGGGGTGCGCATTCGGTTCGCGATGCGCCGCGCTTCCCGTGGCCGCGCCACCGCGCTCCCCAATGCCCACGACGCGCCAACTTCGCCCCCTGAGGCCCAGTGGACGGACCAGGGCGCCTTTTCCAACCCCAATAGACCGCGCGAATGTGGCCTTTCGCACCGCAAATACGCCTTTGAACATTGTGTTTGTGGCATTGTGCGACTAACTTCTTCAGCGTGTCCCAGCCACTCTTGGACCGGCTTCGGGACGCCACCCGATCTGAGCATGACGCCCTCGATGCGCTCATGCGTCCACAGGTTCTGGCGGGAACGAAGGCCGACTACGCCGGATTCCTGTGGCGCCTTCACGCCTTTCACACACCCATCGAGTCCGCGCTCCAGGCGTCCACCGAGCTGGGCGCTTGCATCCCCGACCTGCCCTCCCGCCGGCGCGTCCATCTCGCCCGTGAAGACCTTGCGTTTCTCAACGCGCGCGAGCCGAGCGCGAGGCGTTCCTTCGAGCTTCCGTCCATGGGCGATCTCGGTGAGATGGTCGGCGTTGCGTATGTCTTTGAAGGCGCAACGTTGGGCGGGCAGGTGCTCTCTCGTTCCTTGCGCGCCCGCTTCGGTTTTCGCGATGTGGGCGCGCTCTACCTGAACGCCTACGGCGCAAAAACGGGTGCGATGTGGAAGGCGTTCGTAAATGCCCTCGCTGCTCGCCGATGGAGCGAACGGGAAGAGCGGGATGCCGGCGCCGCGGCTACGCAGACCTTCTTAGCCTTGCGTGCTTGGTTGGGGGCCCGACGATGAGCACGCAGGCCATCGAATCGCTGGATCTGGACGCATGCGCGCGCGAGCCGATCCATACGCCCGGCGCCGTGCAGGGTCATGTTGACCTCGTTGTGCTGAACATGCAGGCCGAGGTGTTGGCCGCGAGCGAAGGAAGCGACGCACTCTTCGGTCGGGAACTCGTCGGCCTTTCGGATCTTCGTTCCGTTGCCGGTCCCGCCGTGTCCGCGGCTATCGACGCCTGCTTGGGCGCGCGCCTCGACGACCTCCGGGAAAACCCCCAGCTCGTCTTGGCAGCGTCGTCGTCACCGATCGAGCGCGACGTCATCGCACACGTGCAGGGCGAACGGCTGCTGCTGGAGTTTGAAACGCCTTCCACCATCGCGCCGCCTGAGCTCGACGCGACCAACCACGCGATGCGGGCCATCGCCGCGGCCGCCGACGTTCAAACGCTCTGTGAGGTGGTCGTGTCGACCGTTCGCGCGATGACCGGTTTCGACCGCGTGATGGTCTACCAGTTTGATGCGGACTACCACGGCTGGGTGCGCGCGGAGTCGCAGGTGGGCGGCTACGAACCGTTCCTCGGCCTGCATTACCCAGCATCCGACATTCCCGCGCAGGCCCGCGCGCTCTTCCTGGCCAATCGGACCCGCGTCTTGGTCGACCGCGACGCGGCTCGGCGCGAGCTGCGCTCCACGGCGGACGAAGCGATCGATCTTACCCATGCGCGGTCGCGTGCGGTGTCGCCAATCCATCTCGAGTACCTCGCGAACATGGGCGTGCAGGCATCGCTGAACATTGCGCTCGAGTCGCGTGGCCGCCTTTGGGGGCTGATCGCATGCCACCACTACGCCGGTTCGCGCCACCTGAGCTACGACGCCCGGGCGGCCTGCGAAGTGCTCGCCCACTTGGTGTCGTTGCGCATTCGAGTGCTCGAGTCGGACGCGAGCGACGTGCTCGAGCGAGAGCTCTCCGAACGGCATGGCGCGGCGCTTCGCATGCTGGCGAAAGCCGAGACCTTGGAGGACGGCGTTCGCGCGAGCCGCGACGAGCTCGCATCCCAGTTCGACGCGTCTGGCTTTACCATGATCATTCGCGGGGAGGCGAAGCGCGAAGGCGCAACGCTCGATACGGAAGCGCTTCTCCAGCACCTCGAGTCGAGCGGTGAATCGGTGCAGATTGTGGAGTCGCTCGAAGCGGAAGGTCTCGAGCGCCCGACCGATCCGGCCGGCGGTGAGCCGCCGGCGGGCTACCTCGCTGTGCGGGTTCCGCATGCCCCGATGAGCTGGCTCGTGTGGTACCGGCCGGAGCAGGCGCGTGAAGTTCGGTGGGGTGGAGACCCGTCGAAGAAGGTTCACGTTTCGAAGGACGGCCGCGTGAGTCCGCGCAAGAGCTTCGCGGCGTGGAAGGAGCAAGTGCGCGGCCGTTCGGCCCCTTGGACCGCTCGGGAGCGAAGAGCGGCGGAACGTCTGAACGCGTCGCTCTCGGATGTGGTGTTTCGTGAAAAGCAGCGAGTGCAGCGCCTGCGCCAGGAGCTTTCCTTGCGCAATCGGGAAGTCGAGACCTTCGCGACGATGGCGTCGCACGACTTGCGCGAGCCCCTGCGCGGCATTGGCAACTATGCCACGTTCCTTCGCGAAGACGCTGCGCATATGTTGGACGCGGACGCGACCCAGCACCTCGATCGCATCGATCGTCTCGTTCGGCGTATGTACGGCCTCATCGAAGGCATGCTCGCCTTGTCGCGGGTGGGCCGCGTGAAGGCGGTGCGCTACGGCGCCGTCGACCTGCGCGCCGTCGTCGACCAGGTCCTGGTGGACCATGCGCCGCTTCTCGAGGAGACCGGCGCGCAGGTGCTGGTCAGCGAGCTGCCGTCCGTGGAAACGTGGGAAGTGGGCGTGCGCACGGTCTTTGCGAATCTCATCACGAACGCGATTCGCTATTCCGACGCGCCGCCGCGGGTGGAAATCGGGACGGCAAAGGCGGGGGCCATCGAGGGCGCGCCCGCGGACGTCGACGAGACCGCACGGGTATTCTACGTGCGCGACGCGGGCATTGGGATCGCGGATGAGCACCACGAGCAGATCTTTCGCATCTTCCATCGTCTTCACGCAGGCATGAACTACGGCGAAAGCACCGGTGCCGGTTTGGCCATCGTGCGAAAGGTGATCGAGCTGATGGGCGGCCATATTTGGCTTCGCTCTGCCCTTGGCGCGGGCTCCACTTTTGCGTTCACGCTTCCCCTAATGGCCGAGCTAAGTTCATGAGCGCGTCTTCAACCCCGCTTCTGGTCCGCCGCCGGCTCCTCATCGTGGAGGATTCGGACGATGACTTCTACGCCTTTGAGCGCGCAGTGCGTGCGCACCAAGACAAGCTCGCGTTGATTCGCTTGGCCCGTGGAGACGAGGCACGGGATTGGCTGAGTGCAGCCAACCGGGGTGAGCACCGATTGCCCGACCTGATCATTCTCGATCTCAACATGCCGGGCTTGAACGGCCATCAGGTGCTCGAGTTCATTAAGAACACGGAGGGGCTTCGGCACATCCCCGTCGTGATCTTCACCACCTCCGACAACCCGGAGGAGGTGGAGGCGGCCTACGATCACTACGCGAACGCGTTTCAGGTAAAACCGCTCAACTACGATGCCCTTAAGGCCGAGGTCTCGTCGCTCATCGAGTACTGGACGAGCCTTGCCGAACTCCCCGGGGAGCGTGAGCTATGAATGCGCCCCACGGCAGCCCGTCGTTCCTCACGTGCCGCGTTCTCTTGGTCGACGACAGCGAAGACGATCGGCATGCGATCGCCCGCTACCTAAGGCGCGGAATACGTTCCTTCGCCATTCGCGAGGCCCGGGGCGTCTCGGAAGGTATGGCGCGATTGAGTGAATCGCCCGTGGACGTGTTGATCGTCGATCAGCACATGGGTGGCGACTCGGGTACGGTGATGCTCGAATCCGTGCGTGAACTCGATCTGGACTGCGCTGTGGTCATGATCACCGGCAGCGACGGAGCGATCGACCTCGACCGTCTCTTTGAAGCTGGAGCGGACGACTACCTTCGAAAGGAAGAGCTCTCGGCGCCCTTGCTCGAGCGGGTGATTTCGAATGCGCTCGCCAAGGCCAAGCTACGCGTTTCGCTCCGGCGAACCACGCAGCGCCTCGAAGAACAGCTGGCGTTTGAGGAGCGCCTCATCGGCGTTGTCAGCCACGACCTGCGCACACCGCTCAGTTCGATCTTGATGGCGGCAACGGTGCTCACGGACGAGGTAGCGTCGGAGGACGGCCAGGGCGTACTTCAGGTGCTCGAACGAAGCGGGCAGCGCATTCGTTCGATGACGTCCCAGTTGCTCGACCTCACGCGCATTCGCCGCGGCGCCCAGTTTCCCTTGGAGCGTCAGCGCGCCGATACGGTGGAGATCATTCATCAAGTGATCGATGAGTTGTCGACGGCGTATCCGCACGCGCGTTTTGTGGTCGAAACGCCGAAGACGCTCGTGGCCCACTTTGATCCTTCAGCCTTTGCGCAGCTGGCGACGAACCTGCTTGCCAACGCGTTGGAGCATGGCGCCGACGCGCCCATTGGCGTGCAACTTCGTCGAGACGGCGATGGACTGCACCTGCGCGTGAGCAACCGCGGCGAACCGATCGATCCAGCATCGCTGGCCACGCTCTTCGATGCATTTGCCCGCGGCCGCATGGATGCGCCGGGGCTCGGGCTCGGCTTGTTCATTGTGCGTTCGATCGCCGACGCACACGGCGGCACCGTCGAGGCGAGTTCGGATGCGGACGCGACGCACTTCAGCGTGCGAATGCCCCTAGCCCGGCACGAGCGCTAGAAAACCGCTCGCGCTTTCCAAGGGTGCGGACTCCACAACGTCCGGGAGCCAACGCGGGAGGCTGGAAACACCAGTTCCAGTCGTCATCTTCGCGTCCGTGTGAAGCGAGGGCGTGAGGGTAATGCGCGGGCTTGAAGGGTGAACCGTACGCCTCAATCCTGCCGGTGCCAGCTCGCGAGTTCACTCTTCACTCTTCACTCCGATATGGCTCTGTGAGAGGGCGCGTCTTCGCAACGTTCACGCAATCGCTTCACCGCTGGCGCTGAGGAGACGTACGCTACGGGGTGTGTCCGCGTCGCACGAGTTTCTCATCCCCACCTTTGGCGGGTCGCTGGAGACGGAGGCTCGGGTCGCCGGCTGCCCGGAGGACGGCCTGGTGAAAGGCATGTTCTTTTCGGCGATCGCCGACGAAGCGTCGCGGGGCGGTCAGCCGGTGGGTCGGGAGCGCTACGTGCCCTTTCGCGGCTACTCGCTTCGCGAATGGTTGGAGTTCCTTCCAGAGGCTGCCCGAGCCGCCCATCCAAGCGCGCACGCGAAGGAGGGCATGCGGCGATTCGGTCACAACGCCTTCGGCGTGTTCACGACGAGCATGGCGGGGCGAGTGCTCTTCAGCATGGCCGGGCGTAACCTCTCGCTGGCGATTTCGCTCAGTACGCGCGCCTTTGATGTGATCGGATCGCACGGGAGCGTTCGAACGCTCACGAACGAGCCGGGCAGGGCCGTGCTCGCCCTTCGAGGGATGTGGGACTACGTCGATGCCTGGCACGTTGGTATCTACGAGGGCGCGCTACGCGCCTTTGGCATCGACGGCGACGTACGAATTCGTATGCACGATCTTTCGAACGGCGACATCGAACTTCGCTACTGACGCACCGTGCCGCACTTGTCGCGCGCAACGGGCTCGAAATCTCCGTGGCCTCCGCGCTATACTCAAACAGGTGAGTGCCGATGTACCCCAGGGGTTCGCCGCGCCGAGCTTTGAGGCCGAGGACGACACTGACGTGCGTCTTGCGCAGCTCCCGCGAGACGGCTGGGTACGGGGCATGTTCATGCAGGAAGTCGTGGACGAAGCCCGCTCCCGGGGCGTGCTCCTGAACCATGACTTCACGGCGTTTCACAAGTACCCGCTCAGTGAGTTCCTTCGCCTCCTTCAAGAAGGTGCGAAGCGCATCTTTCCCGACCGCTCGTTTTCGCGGGCGCTCTACTCGCTCGGAAGCCTATCGTACCCGAACTTTGCCAAGAGCATGGCCGGGCGCGCTCTCTTTGCCGTTGCGGGCACCGATTTTCGTCGCGTGCTTGAACTGGCCGGCCGCGGCTACGCCGTCACTGTGCACCCCGGCGACGTGTCCGTGCGTTTTGTGGGCGAGCGTTCGGCGCGCGTGCACATGCGCCACATCTGGGCCTTTCCAGCGACCTACCAGGTCGGCGTGCTCAGCGGCGCCATGCGGGCCACCAACGTGCAGGGCGACGTGTTCATTCGCGAGAACGGACTCGATGATGTTGAGCTTTTCATCCGTTGGTAGGCATAGCCGGTGCGCCCTTGCCTGACGGGGTGAGTGTTCGGGCGGTCCCTCGTCCTCGTGCGCCCGGCGAGACGGAACGAACGTCTGCCCGGCGCCCCTCCGACGGGGGTTTACGTACCCACCCGCCGTACCGTTAGACTGACGTGTGAGCGCGCCGCCCGGCTATCGAAGTCTCGATTTCTCGGACGAGGACCGAACGGACGAGCGCTTGGCTCAGCTTTCAGCGAGCGGCTGGGTTCGCGGCATGTTCTTTCAGGAGATCGTGGACGAGGCCAAGCGTGCGAGCGCTACGCTCGACGCGGATTCTACCTACACACCGTTTCACAAGTATCCGCTCTCTTCGTATATCCGGCTGCTTCAGCGCGCCGCCCGGGCCATTCATCCAAGCGCCCCGTTTCACGAATCGCTCTACCGCCTGGGTCACGCTTCCTACCCGAACTTCGCAGAGAGTCTGGCCGGAAAGGCGCTCTTTGCGGTCGCCGCCGGGGACTTTGGGCGCGTGGTCTCCTTGGGCGGACGTGCCTACGCGGCGATTGGCGAGCCCGCACGCGTGCAGACCAGGCTCGTCGGCGAGCGCGAGGCGGTCGTGCATCACTACGACAACTTCGCCTACCCCGGCTCGTACCAGGCCGGGGTCGTCGCCGGTGCGATGCTGGCAACCGGGGTCACCGGATCGATCTATGTGAACGAGATCAGCCTAAGCGAGTCGAAAATTTTCGTGCGCTGGAACTGATTCGCGCTTACCGAAGGAAACGTTCGAGCTTGCGCGCCAGGTAGCGGGCCATCTCTTCGTCTTCGAGCCCGGAGGCGAGGACCTTGCGCTTTCCCGAGCGCAGCCGCGCGCGAACGTTCCAGCGTTCGACACTCGAGCGGTTCGTTCGAACAAGCTTGCGGTCGACCTCGAAGAGATCGACGTCGTCGAGACGAACTTCCGCGCTGCGCTTGAAGGGCGTGGGAATCGGGCCGTGTTTGCAAAAGGCGGCGCCGTTTTCCACGCCAATACGCGTGCGATTGAACCAGCCAGCGAGCGCGTAAAGCCCAATGCCCACCCCGACGGCGACGTGAATGAGCGGGAATACCAGCATCATTACAGGCGCCGATGTGGAGAAGGCGATCGAGTACCACATGAGTAGAAAGCCGTTCCACATCACAGCGAAGAGCGTCAGAAAGATCGTGACCGGTCGAAACCAGCGGAAGGACGCCACAAAGCGTCCCCCGCGCGTTTCGATCGCCTCTCGGTAGCTACCGGTGCGTGGGGGCGGCGCTTCGTCGATTTCGATCGTGAGGCGATCCGGCGGCGGCGGCGCACGAAAGCCGGCGGGAATCAGCGTACCGTCCGATTCGATCAGATCGATCGTGGCGTCGCAGGAAGGGCAGCGTGCAATGCGTCGCGAGGCCCGAATCTCCTCGGGTGGAACGAGGGCTCCGCAGGAAGGGCACTCCATGGCAGAAGGGTAGCCCTGCTTGGGTTCGGCACGCACGTCGATCGGGTGAACGGCGGGACAGCGGCGGTCTTAAGCCGCATGGGTCAGGGGGCGTGATGATCGTGCAGGTTTGCGCGGTGAGGGATTTCGCGAAGCGAACAATACGGACCTTATCTGAGCGAAGTGAAATCCCTCAACGAAATCGCAGGGCGGTGCGAAGGCGCGCCATCTGGTGACGAATGCGGGTTAAGCGCCATCCCTGCGCTCGACGCGGCGCGCCCGCGGTTCAGTCCGGCTCGGGCGCCGATTTGATGTAGAGATCCTGCTGCGGGAAAGGGATCTCGATGTTCGCTTCGGCGAAGGCCTCATGGACGGCGGCGGCGAGTCGGCTGTGCACCTCGATCGCGTTCAAGTAGCCCGTGGCCCACGCGCGCACCGTGTATTCGATGGCGCTATCGCCGAAGCTGGTGCACAACACTTCCGGCATCGGGTCCTGCAGCACGCCGTCCTGCGTGAACACCACTCGCCGAAGAATGGCCATGACTTCTTTCGGATCGTGCCGATAGGCCGCGCCGACGATGAGATCGATGCGGCGCTTTTCGTCGCTCAGGGTCCAGTTGATGAGGCGTCCGCTCACGAGATCGGAGTTGGGCACGATGACGTCCGCGCCGTTCAACGCGTGCACGGTGCTGGATCGAATGCCGATTCGCTGCACCGTGCCGACCAGGTCGCCTTCCACCTCGATGACGTCGCCGACCTTGATCGGGCGTTCGGCGACCAGGATGAGACCGGATACGAAGTTGCTGACAACGTTCTGAAGACCAAAACCAATGCCGACGCCCAGCGCACCGCCGAGCAGTGCAAGTCGCTCGGGCCCCACGCCCGCCACGCCGAACGCGAGCACGACGCCGATGGCAACGAGCAGGTAGCTCGCGCTCAGGCTGATCGCCGACGCGATGCCTTGTTCGAGCTGAAAGCGAGGCAAAAGTTCGTATTCGAGAAGCACGTGCGTAAGCCGCATGACGATGAACGTGCCGATCAACATCGCGAAGAAAGCGGCCACGTTGCCGAGCGAAAGCTCAATGCTTCCAAAGGTGAAGGTGGTTGAAAACGCCTCGCGGGAGGACGCGAGGGTGGGGTCGAGCAGGTCGAAGCTAGTTAGGGCGAGCACCGCCAGCAGGAGCACCGCGCCCCAGCGAAGCAGAAGCAGCAGGTAGCTGGCGACCTTTCGGCGGTGGTCGCGCACCGTGTAGAAAACGCGTGCTGCCGGCGCGCGCAGTAGCCGAATGAGCGCCGCACTGAGGATGGCTACGCCAAAGAAGAGGCCCAAAGCCTGCTCGAACACCCAGAGCGTGCCCGTGGTCCAGAGTTCGGCGCGATCGGTGTAGCCTGCGAACAGAAAGTACGCAGCGAGCGCCATCGGCACCACGGCGACCCGAAGAAAGCCGAGCAGGCGCGCGTAGGCGCGGTCGATGCTGAAGGCCTGCGTGTGCTCGGACCGCCAAAGGCGGAAGAAAAAGTACAGCGCAGCCGCCTGCAGACCCAGCGTGAAAAAACGACGAATCGCTTCCGGTACGAAGCCGAGGCTGAGCGGAATGCTGAGGGCGGCGAGCATCACGAGTGCGGCGACGGGACGGTGCGCGGACGGCAGCAGAAAGACGGAGAGCCGCACGATGGCCGGCCCCATCAGAAAGAGGCTCAACGCCACCAGCGCGACGGGCACGTAGCCGTAGAGGATGGGCGCTAAAGCGAGCGCCAAAAGCACGGCGGCGGAAACCGGCCGCGCCCGAAGCGCACGTCGAGCGCTCCGGGACCGGCTGGGTTCAAGACGCGCCGAGCCCGCTCGGCGGAGCATGAGGAACGCGCCTAAGATCGCGAGGAACACAAAGGCGTGAAAGAAGAGCGACTTCTTTTCCGTGTACACGAAGGCAAAGGTGGCCGTTCGGTGTTCCTCGTAGAGAATGGAAAAGCCCGGGGCTTCGACGTCCGCGTCCAGGCGCGACCAACCGCGCCAAAGGGGACGATGGTCGCGTCGACGCCGCCGATCACGAAGGCGCTGCTCCGCCGTTTCGATGCGCGACGCCTGACGTGAAATCGCGATGCCTTGGTCGCTCAGCTCCCCCTGCAGCTCGAGTACTTCGTCGAGGCGGCGGTCGATGCGCCGAAGCACGCGGGCGATGCGCCCCAAGAGCTCGCTGGTTCGCTCGGTCTCCGTTTCGCCGAGGCTGCCTTCGTACGCGCTTTCCGTGCGCTGCCAGAGGGCCCCGAGCTCGGCCATTTGCACGCGAACATCCGTGAGCTCGGCCGTGCGCGCCTCGAGCGTCTCCTGCCACTCGACAAGGCGCAGCTGGGCCCGCTCCCATTCGTTTTCGAGGTCACGCAGGGGCGCCGCGTGAAGTTGATCCAGGTGCTCGAGGGCCGGGTCGTCCTTGAGCCGTTCAACGTAGCTCACGAAGTTTGGCAAGGCGCGTCGGACTTCGAGCGTGCTGGCCTGGCGGCGCAGGCGGGGCAGCAGACCTTGGAGAGTCACGAAGGCTTCTTCGATCTGGCGTCCGATCTCTGCGCGGGGCACCGCGCCTTCGGGATCGGGCACTTCGGCGGCCTCGATGACCGCGTCGGCGTTTTCCGCCTCCTCGCCGAGGGCCGGGTCGTCGCCTTCGAGTTCTTCGTCCGCGTCGAGTTCGTCCGGTTCTTCGTCAGCGAGCTCGTCCGGGCCTTCACCCTCCTGGTCTTCGGGACCTTCGTCCTCCGGCCCGTCGGCGCCGGCTTCTTCCGGTGCCACTTCGCCTTCGGCGTTGTCGTCGGCGCCGCTGCCCGCCGCATCGGCGCCGGCGTCCTCATCCTCGCTCTGCGCCCATACCGGCGCCGCGAGGCCTAGGGCGAGTGCAAACGCGAGGGCGGCGCGAGCGAACACGCCGCGGAGCCTATCAGCTTGGCGCCTCGCGCGTCGCCCGAAGCACAAGCGGGCCTCGATCTCTCCTGCAACCGAGGCCATACTCGCTCCCATGGCGAGCGAAGGAAAAGACGCGCCCCGTTTTTCAAAGGGCGATGACCTCGAAGTCGTGGGCGGCAAGAGCGCCGGTGCCCGGGGCGAAGTGTTCTGGACAGGGCCAAACAAATTTGGTCCGGGCTTTCGATACGGTATGCGAACGGCCGACGGCCAGACCCACTGGGTGGACGAAGCAGATGTAAAGCCCGCCGAGGGACCCGCACCCGAGGCCGAGCCAAAGGCGCCGGCGAAACCGGCCCTCACCAAGGGCTCGACCGTGCGCATCACCGGCGGGCGTGAAGGCGTGGGCCGTAGCGGAGAAGTGTTCTGGAGCGGGCCGAACAAGTTTGGTCCCGGCCATCGCTACGGTGTTCGCGATGGCGACGATACGTTCTGGGTCGATGAGAACCAGATCGAAGTGCTTCAAGAAGCCGCCGCCGCGAGCGAGAGTGCGAACGAGTTTCGCGATGACGCGGCGGACTTCCGCGATGCGGGGAGCTTCAGCGATGCGGCAGACTTCGAGGACGACGGGCCTCCGCCCAGCGGGCCCGCGATCGCGGATGGGGACTTTCCGCCCCTGGACGATGACGAAGCGCCCATGGACGAAGAAGACGAGTTCTTCGACGAGGACGCGCCGTTCTAGACGTCGATCAAGGCCGAAGCTCGCTTGATCGAGGTCTAGGGCGTGTCTTCAAACTCGCGCATGCACCTTCACGCCCCGCTCATCGTCGATTTCGCCATCTCTTCGGCTTGAAATCCGCCGGGGATTCCTTCGCCTCACAGACGCAAACTCGCCGACGAGCGGACCACGAATCCGCGAGTTTGAAGACACGCCCTAGCGCGGTCTAGCGCGCTGAAGCGAAGACGATGCCGTCGAAACGCGCGGCCGAGAACGGCAGGTCGATGCGTGGTGAGCGCGCATGTGCTCGCGTATAGGGTGAGCGATGGTCCGTGAAGCGCGTGGGAAAGTACGCGCGTTCAAAGACGAGCTGGCCGCCGCGTAAGCGCGCGTCGACGCGACGCAAGCGCTCGCGCACCTCGTCGTTTCGGCAGCTTTCCACGGCGGCTGCGACGGCGTCTTCGTCGTAGTCTTCGGGCGGCGGCGGCAGCGAGACGGCGTCATCGTCCTGCGGCGAGGGCCATCCGCCGCGCCAAAGGGAAGGTTCGTCCTCCCAAGCGCGTGCAAAGGGATCGACGGGCACGCCGTCGAGCCAGACGTTGAAGTGCACGTGGGGAATGCCGAAGGGAAAGGTCGCCGCCGCGTCGAGGCCGCTATAGCCCGTCCGCGCGACGGCCTGGCCACGCTCGACGCGCTCGCCCTCCGTGACCAGCGCGCGCGCGAGGTGCGCGGCGCTCGTGATCAACCCGCCGCCGTGATCGATGGCGACCTTGAGGCCTCCACGGTGAAACTCGCTGACGACGCGAACGACGCGACCGGACGCGGGCGCTTGGTACACGCTGCCCACGGGAATGCAGAGGTCCGTGCCGTTGTGGCTGTCGTAGGTGGCGCCGTCGCCACGAAAGTCCTTCACCTGTGTTCGGCGCACGGACCAACCGTCTTCGATCGGGGTGGGCGTATGGTTAAAGAGGTTTGTCAGCACCACCTGACGCGGCACCGCATAGCGACCGCGCCACAGGGGTAGGGCGAGACGCGGGTTGAGCAGTCGCAGGCTCGAGAGCCCCGCCTTTGACGGAGGCACATGGGCGTCGCCGCGGAGCGCCATCGCCGTCTGGCGAAGGCGTTCGGGTACAGGCGTCAATCCGAGAATTTCTGTCCAGCGCAGGGGGAGGGCGTCGCGCGGGCTCATGGGCACCCGCCCTTTCGACACGCGTTCACGTGGCTCATGGGCAGACCGTACCCCTAAGCACGCTTTCGCGCACCGCACGGGCTGAATTCCCGTCGGGCGAGCGCAAGAGCGGCGTATGCTCAGCCATGGCTTCGCTTTTACGGTTGTGCGCCACATGAGCGCAAAGCTGACGCAAGGGGCCATCTCGACTCATCTCGTCCAGCAGACCGTTCCGATGCTGCTCGGCATCGCTTGCATCATGTCCGTCGGCATTCTCGACGCGTACTTCATCGGCCAGCTCGGCGCGGATGCGCTTGCCGCCGTTAGCTTCATCTTTCCCGTGACGGTGGCCCTTTCGAGCTTGGGCGTCGGCGTGCTCGCAGGCATCGGTTCGGTGGTCGCGCGCGACTTGGGCGCCGGGCTCGACGATCGCGCCGAGTCGCGCGCCAACCTCGGGCTGACCATCGGCGCAGTGGCCGGCCTTTCGATCGCGGCCGTGCTCTATGTGCTGAAGGGACCGCTCTTTGCGCTGATGGGCGCCGATGAAGCGCTGGCGCCCCTGATCGACGCCTACATGACGCCGTTCACGCTCGGCTTTCCTTTGCTGCTTACGAACATGGCGTCGAACGGTGTGCTTCGCGGCCAGGGACTCGCGAAGGAAGCTTCCGTCGGGCTCTTTGTGTTTGCGATCGCCAACTGGATCCTCGATCCCCTGCTCATCGACGGGGCCTTCGGCTTTGAAGGCTTCGGCATTGCGGGGGCGGCCTACGCCACCCTTGGCGGATGGGCGGCGGGCTCGCTGGTAGGCCTCTACTACGTGCAAACAAGCGCGCTGCGATTCAGCCTGCGTGGATTGCGCAAGGGCGATTGGCGCTCCGGCGCCTGGGCCATCGTTCGGGTGGGCGCGCCGGCGGCGGGTTCGAGCTCGATCAATCCGATCGGCCTCTCCGTACTCACGGCGTTTGTGGCGGACTACGGCCAAGCGCAGGTCGCCGGTTTCGGCGCCGCGGGGCGCCTTCAAGCCTTCGCCGTGGTGCCCCTTCTCGCCCTTTCGAGTTCGATCGGCGCCGTCGTGGGTCAGAACTGGGGCGCTGGAAAGCTCGGTCGGGCAGCGCAGGCACTGCGCCAAGCGTGCGGCTTTAGCGTGGTCTACGGCCTCGCGACGGCGGCCCTGCTCGTGCTCCTTCGCGACCCCCTGGCCGGGCTATTCACGGACGACGCGGCCGTACGCGAGGCCGTGGGCCTCTACCTCATCGTCGCGGCTTGGGGATTTTCCGGCTACGGCGTGCTCATCGTGACCAACGGCGCCTTCAACGCCGTCGACCAAGCGGGTGCGGCGCTGGCCGTGTCGATTGCGCGTGTGTTTTTGGTCATGCTTCCAGTCGCATACTTCGCCGGCGCCGCCTTCGGCGTCGCCGCCGTATACGGCGGCGAGCTCGCCGCCAACATGGTCGGCGGCACCGTGTCGGCACTCGTGGCCTGGTCGGTTTTTCGTCGAAAAGCGCGCGACGGTGCCGTAGCGGAATAGCGTGCGGCGTGCGGACGCGCTCGGTCATTCGTCAGAAAGGCCGAGCGCTCGCCAACCAGGCTTCGCGCACGATTTCTTTTGCCACTATGCGGATCTTTCCACCCGCATCGCGGTACCCTCGGTCAAGCCGTGACCTTCGCCGACGAACTCCGCGCCCTCTCTTCCGCCCTAAACGAGGATCTGCAGCGGATCGCGGGTCTTCGGGCCCTCTGGCAGCACCAAGCGGCGGAGATCGACGACGAGCTTCGGGCCCATGCGGCGCGCGTCGACGACGCCATTAGCGCCGGCCTTAGCCGCGAAGCCCTCGATGCCGCGCTGAACGGCGAAGACGCGAACGTGCTGCTCATGTGGTGCGCCACCCACGTGGCCGATCCGGACGTGGCGGTCTTTCCCGTGCTGAGCGCGGCGGCGCAGCTTGGCCAGCACCGCGTCCGCGTTCGCGGTCTGGCGCGCAACCGCATCATTCAGGGTTCGCTTCACGACGCGCTCGCCTGCGTGCCGCTGCTCGGTGGCGGTGAAGCGCTGAACGACCCGTCGATCGTCGAAGCCTTCGCACGTGTGGAGATCCTGCTTTGGGAAGCCGGCGCCCGCGCCCTTCAGCTGCCCGAACTCGGCGCGTGGATTTGGGACGACCCGGGCACCTTTGAAGCGATCGTGGCGGCGCCGGCGCACGGCGCCCTTCGCGGCCGCGTGATCGCGGCCCGCTGCCTCGAAGTCGCCGGCTGCGGCATGTCGCCGCGCACCGACCCGGAGCTTGTGGGGCGCACGCTTCAGGTCATGCAGCCGCTCCTGCTGCACCCCGAACCGATCGTTTGGGTGCACGCCGCCCGCGCCTTCGGCCGCCTCGCCGGCGTCTTTGAGCCCCTCGAGGGCACGCTCCTCGACTGGGTGCATGGTGGCGCGCAGGTGCTGCGTCAGCGCGCCCTGACGGCGTTTGCTTCGCTGCCGAAGGAACGGCTCATGTTCTTGGGGCACGAGCTCGAGTCGATTCTCGATGCCGACGACCAAGCGGCCTGGGCCCTCGCCGCGGCCGCCGCCGCGACGCCCTACCTCTTTCATTCGCGCCGCCGCCTCTGGGACGTGCTCGCCGAACGCATCTGCCAAGGCGACGGCGGCGCCACCGCGGCGCGCGCCCTCGGCCGCGGCCTCGCGACCCTGTGGCGTCGCGGCGACGACCGCGAAGCGCTCTTACCGGTATTTCGCCGCCTGCGCCGCATGGCTCAGCGAGCCGGCCAGCAGCATCAGGTCGCCGTCGACTGGCGCCGCTGGCTTGAGCTCATCGGCGTGACCGATCCGCTCGACGCCGCCGAGCGCGATCCCCTCGATGTCGAAGCCGGCCTGGAAAACCTCGTGCGCCTCGCCGCGGACTACGACGACGAAGAGGCCGACGAGCGCGCCGCGCGCTTTGCCGGCTCGCTTCAGCACGTGATGCACCAAAGCCGCGAGCTGATCCTCGAAGAA